>NZ_LMFX01000001.1:0-157724 GCF_001426985.1 Caulobacter sp. Root1472
GCGAGTATGCCCATAGGCCCGCGCCCCCGGCGTCCGGTTTCTCCCGAAAGGGATCGAGACCGGGTCCGGCTAAGCCTCAACAGGGCTGCCCACCGGACGCTGGCGGAAAACGACCGCGCGGAGCGRTCGGCTTCGTCGAAACGGTAATAACTTAAAGAACTCCGGACGATGTCCGGCGCTCCGCGTCCCTTTCCATCAGCTCAGCGAGAGATCGCGTGAGGCGGCGAACACTTGCCCCCACCTGACCGCTTCGCGGTCTGTCGCGGCGAGGGGGCAGAGCGCTCTTCCTCCTCTGGGGGAAGACGACCGCGAAGCGGTCCGTAGCGGGCAAGGGCGTGAGCCGCGACGTCCTAGGCCTCCCGTCCGCACCTCTAACTTATCGTTGTTCCCTTAGGTTCGAACAGACGTTTGCATCCCGCCCCGGCCTGTGCTTTCTCGTGGGGAAACGTGCTCGGCCAGCGAAGCGCGACCATAGACCGGGAGAGTAACGATGACCCAGGCCGCCACCGCGCCCAACGCCGCGCCGACCCCCGCCGCCATCCCCTGGCCCGCCATGTCGGTCAAGCAGGCCTACGCCCTGATCACCGCCCCGGGCTCGCCCGGCGAGATGGAGGAGATCGAGATTCGCGGCGTTCCGACCCGGGTCTGGAAGCACTGCCCACCCACCCTGCGCGACACCCTGCTGATCGGCCGCACCCATGGCGACAAGATTTTCCTGGTCCATGACGACGAGCGGGTCAGCTTCGAGGCCTTCTATCGCGCCGTGACCGTGTTCGCCGCCGAGCTGGCGGCGGCGGGGGTGAAGAAGGGCGACCGGGTCGCCCTGATCATGCGCAACCTGCCCGAATGGCCGGTGGCCTTCTATGCCGGCCTGTCGCTGGGCGCGATCCTGACCCCGCTGAACGCCTGGTGGACCGGCCAGGAGCTGGAATACGGCCTGGTCGACAGCGGCGCCTCGGTGGCGGTGATGGACGTCGAGCGCTTTGAACGCCTGGCCGAGCACCTGCACAACTGCCCCGACCTCAAGCGCGTCTATGTCAGCCGTTCCAAGGAGGAGATCGCCCATCCCTACGTCAAGCGGCTGGAGGGCGTGATCGGCTGTCCCAACGACTGGATCAAGCTGGACGAAAAACCGCTGCCGACCGTCGACCTGGGCCCCGAGGACGACGCGACGATCTTCTACACCTCCGGCACGACGGGCAAGCCGAAGGGGGCGCTGGGCACCCATCGCAACGTCAACAGCAACATCTTCGCCACCGGCGCGGCGACGGCCCGGGGCTACCTGCGGCGCGGCGAGGTCCCGCCCCAGCCCGATCCCACCCTGCCGCAGAAGGGCTCGCTGATCTCGGTGCCGTTCTTCCACGCCACCGGCTGCTTCGCGGTGCTGAACCCCTCGCTGTTCGGCGGCGCCAAGCTGGCCATGATCCGCAAGTGGGACCCGGAAAAGGCCATGCAGCTAATCCAGGACGAGAAGCTGACCCAGATGGGCGGCGTGCCCACCATCGCCTGGCAGATCATCGAGCATCCCAGCCGTCCCAACTACGACCTGTCGTCGCTGGAGACCGTGGCCTATGGCGGCGCGCCCTCGGCGCCCGAGCTGGTGCGCAAGATCAAGGAGATCTGGCCCAAGTCGCTGCCGGGCAACGGCTGGGGCATGACCGAGACCTCGGCCACCGCCACCAGCAACTCGGCCGAGGACTACGAGAACCGTCCCGACAGCTGCGGCCCGGCCGTGCCGGTCACCGACCTGAAGATCATGACCCTGGAGGCGCCGTATCGCGAGCTGCCGATCGGCGAGGTCGGCGAGCTGTGGTGCAAGGGCCCGCAGGTGGTGAAGGGCTACTGGAACAAGCCCGAGGCCACCGCCCAGACCTTCATCGACGGCTGGGTGCGCACCGGCGACCTGGCGCGGCTGGACGAGGAGGGCTTCTGCTACATCATCGACCGGGCCAAGGACATGCTGATCCGCGGCGGCGAGAACATCTACTGCATCGAGGTCGAGAACCTGCTGTACGAGCACCCGGCGATCATGGACGCGGCCCTGGTGGGGATCCCGCACAAGACCCTGGGCGAGGAGCCGGCCGCCGTCGTGACGCTGAAGCCCGGGGCCGAGGCCACCGAGGCCGAGCTGCGGGCCTTCGTCGCCGACCGCCTGGCCGCCTTCAAGGTGCCGGTCAAGGTGCTCTTCTGGCCCGAGACCCTGCCGCGCAACGCCAACGGCAAGATCATGAAGAACGAGCTGAAGAAGGTGTTCATCGAGGGGTAGGGCGGGCGCCGTGCGTCCTTCGGCGCTCGGCTACGCCTCGCCTCTCAGGATGAGGACTTCAGCAAAAGTTTCTCATCCTGAGGCGCTCGCGCAGCGGGCCTCGAAGGACGCAACGCGCTAGCCGACGCTGATCCCCGGCCGCCGCCAGGCCCAGGGCTGGGCCGCTTCCAGTTCATAGGCCAGTTCGAACAGTGTCCGCTCGTCCCCGGCCCGGGCGGCGAACTGCACGCCCACGGGCAGGCCGTCGGCGGTCCAGTGCAGCGGGACGCTCATCGCCGGCGCGCCGGCCACGTTGTGCAGGGTGGTGTAGCCCACATAGGCGTTCAGGCGCTCGGTCAGGTCGGGGATCGAGACGGTCGGCGCCACCCAGCCCAGCGGCGCGGGCGGCTGGCCCAGCACCGGCGAGAGGATCACGTCATGGCGGTCGAACCAGCGGTCATAGGCCTGGGCGTCGGCGTTCAGGCGGGCGACCGACTGCTCCAACCCGCCTTCGGGCAGGCCGCCGAACAGCTCGGCCAGGGCCAGGGTGAACGGCTCCAGCAGGGTCTCGTCGGGCCGGCGACCGATCGCCTGGGCGACGAAATCGACCAGCTCGGCCCCGGCGCTGGCCCAGACGGCCAGGAAGTCCAGGGCGAAGACCGGACCGTTGGTCGGCCACTGGGTCGGCTCGACCTGGTGCCCCAAGGACTCCATCAGCTTGGCCGCGGCCTCGGCGGCGGCGCGAACCTCGGCGTCCGGCTGGACGCCCAGCTGGGTCTCGGTGACCAGCCCGACCCGCAGCCGCCTTTGGCTCGGTCCGGCCACCCGGCCGACGGCGGGCAGGGGACCAGCGGCCTGTTCGGTGGCGGCGAACAGGGCGGCGCTGTCGCGGACGCTGCGCGACACACAGTGCTCGACCGCCAGGTCCACGGCCCGCAGCGGCGGCCGGCTGGGCGGCATCCGGTGGCGCGACGGCTTCAGCCCGAACAGGCCGCAGCAGGCGGCGGGAATGCGGATCGAGCCGCCGCCGTCATTGGCGTGGGCGAACGGAACGATCCCCGCCGCCGTGGCCGCCGCCGCCCCGCCGGACGAGCCGCCGCTGCTGTGGACCGGGTTCCAGGGGTTGCGGGTCGGCGGAAAGGCCACCGGCTCGGTGGTCGGCAGAAAGCCGTATTCCGGCGTGGCCGACTTGCCGATCACCACCAGCCCCGCCCTGTCGAAGGCGTCGCAATAGCCGTCCTGGGTCGCGGCGGGCGGCAGGCCCAGCATGGCCCGCGAACCCGACCGGGTGGGCAGGCCGGCATAGTCGTTGAGGTCCTTGACCAGGAACGGCACGCCGGCGAACGGCGCGCCGCGGTCGCCCTGGCCCTGGTCCAGGCGTTTGGCCTTGTCGATCGCCCGGTCGAAGTCGGCGGTGACCAACACGCCCAGGGCGCCGTCCAGGGCCTCGGCGTCGCGCACGGCCTTTTCGACGACCTCCACGGCGCTGGCCGCCCGGGTTCGGATACGGTCGGCGATCTCGGTGGCGTCGAGCGTCCAGGCGGCCTGGGAAGCGGGCGCGGCGGTCAGGCCATGGCGAGTGTCCATCGGGTTTCCTCGGGCGTCCCGACGTCTCGGGCGCGTCGGTGAACGCCGATCACTGTGAACCGGAAGGCGCGCCGGCCGCAAGTCGTGCTACAGCCCGCCGATGAAACGCAAACGCGCCGACATCCTGCTGGTCGAGTCCGGCCTGTTCGACAGCCGGGCCAAGGCCCGCGCCGCCATCGAGGCCGGGGCGGTCAAGGCCGACGGCAAGCTGGTGACCAAGCCCTCGCAGGAACTGGAGCCGACCGCCGTGCTGGAAGGCGTCGCCGCCTTCCCGTGGGTTGGGCGCGGCGCCCTGAAGCTGGCCCACGCCCTGGAGCTGTGGCCGATCGCCGTCGAAGGCAGGATCGCGCTGGACGTCGGGGCCTCGACTGGCGGCTTCACCGAGGTGCTGCTGTCCAAGGGCGCGGCCAAGGTCTACGCGGTCGACGTCGGTCGCGAGCAGCTGCATCCGCGCATCGCCGCCGACCCGCGCGTGGTCGACCGCTCCGGCGTTGACGCCCGGGTGCTGGACGAAGGCCATCTGGATGAGGCGCCCAGCCTGGTGGTCAGCGACGTCAGCTTCATCTCGGTGGAGAAGTGTCTGCCCGTGGCCCTGGACCTGGCCGCGGCGGGCGCCGACCTGGTCAGCCTGATCAAGCCGCAGTTCGAGGCCGGTCGCGACCGGGTGGGCAAGGGCGGACTGGTCAAGGATCCGGCGATCATCGCCGACTGCATCGCCTCGGTTTCAGCCTTCGTCGAGGCGGCCGGCTGGACGGTCAGAGGCCTTGCCCCCAGCCCGATCGCCGGCGGCGATGGCCAGGTCGAGCACCTGCTGTGGGCGGTGAAGGATCAAGGCTGATCAATCGAGCTTCGGAAGCGAAACCTCGTCCTTCGACAAGCTCAGGATGAGGTTTTCTACGGCTACGATTGGAGCATTGGTCCTCATCCTGAGCCTGTCTAAGGACGACGGCCATTCGCTAGCCAGCCTTAGGCCAAAGGAAAGCCGCCGGCGCGAACGCCGGCGGCTCCCATTTGGTTCGACTGAAACCTCGGATCGCCTAGTCGACGACCTGGTAGCGGCCCGAGGCGTCGGGGCAGACGCGGACGAAGCGCTTCTGGGTGCGGCCGTCGGGCAGGTAGATCGGGCTTTCGGCCAAGGTGCAGCCGTTGGCGTCGGCGCGGCTGTCGGTCACGCTGTAGGAGCGTTCGGACTCGTAGGTGTAGCCGTCGCGACGATCGCCATAGCGGCTGTCCTCGTAACGCCCGGCATAGCCGCGATCCTCGTAGCCGCGGTCATAGCTGTTGTCATAGGGCTGGTTGTAGGCGCCCTGGTTGTAGGACGGGGGAGGCGGCGGCGGCGGGGCGGCGCCCGGCGAGCAGGCCGCCGAGTTGCGGCCGATGGCCGAACCGGCGATCGCGCCGAGCACGCCGCCGAGCACGGCGCCTTCGGTGCGGGCGCCCTTGGCGGCCACGCCGCTGCCGATGGCGGCGCCGATGCCGGCCCCGGCCAGGCCGCCGCCCGTGCCGCGCTGCGTCGTGCTGCGGCGGCAGGGATCGTAATAGTAGCCGTTATTGTCATAAGCGCCGCCACCGCCGTAGGCGCCGGCGTTGCCATAGGCGCCATAGGCCTGGGCCGAGGCCATCGTCGGGGCCAGCGCGCCGGCGAGGGCGGCCGCGGCGGCGACGCCGAGAACGGTCTTGAACATCATGAGAAACTCCTCCGACCGGGGCCGCCGAGAGTCGGACCCGCCTTAACGTCTAAATTGCCAAGCCTTTGATGAATGGCTGTTGAGCGACCCGTTCATCTTCGTTCACGCGCATTCGCTCCGAATAGGCTATGGGAGCGTCCGAAATCTTGTCCGTGTCGATCGTGGCGCGGGCATGGCGGGCGCCGTCCCGAACATCATAACAGAAATGGCGCGGACCGGTGAAGGTTCCGCCTGTCGAATTGGACTGTCCATGCGTGAACTGAGGATCCAGGCGGTCGGCGCCCAGGGCGACGGCATCGCCGAGGGCTCTTTCGTCCCCCTGACCCTGCCGGGCGAGCGGATCACCGCCGAGATGACCGGCGCTCGCGGCGAACTGGTCGAGGTGCTGGAGCCCAGCCCCGACCGCGTCCTGCCGCCATGCCCGCACTTCGGCGTCTGCGGCGGCTGCGCCTTCCAGCACTGGGACGCCGCGCCCTATCTGGAGTGGAAGCGCGAGCAGGTGCGGTTCCAGCTGGCCCGCGAGGGACTGGAAACCGAGGTCTTGCCGACCTTCGCCTCGCCGCCGGCCTCGCGCCGTCGCGTGGCGCTGCACGCCCGGGGCGGCAAGGGCGGCGCCCGACTGGGCTTCAAGGAGCGCCGGTCGTGGAACCTGGCCCGGATCGAGACCTGCCCGGTGTCAAACCCCAAGCTGGTCGCGGCCTTTCCGGCCTTGGCCCGGCTGGCCGCGCCGTTCCTGGAACATCCCAAGTCGGCCCCGACGCTGCACGTGACCCTGACCGCCACGGGGCTGGACATCGACGTCACCGGCGTCGAGGCCAAGAGCGGCGGGCTGTCGGCCGACGCCAGGGTCCGCGCCGCCATGATCGCCGGCGAGCACGACTTCGCCCGGGTCACCATGGCCGGCGAGATGATCTACATGGCCCGCCAGCCGATGGTGAAGCTGGGTCCGGCCGTGGTCGCCCTGCCGGCCGGGAGCTTTCTCCAAGCCGTGCCCCAGGCCGAGAAGGCCATGGTCGAGTTCGCGGTCGAGGCGGCCCGGGGCGCGTCGCGGATCGTCGACCTGTTCAGCGGCGTGGGCACCTTCACCTTCCGGCTGGCCGAGGTGGGCAGCGTCCACGCCGCCGACAGCTCGGCGCCCGCCATCGCCGCCCTGAAGGGGGCGCTGGGCACGGCCAACGGGCTGAAGGCGATCACCGCCGAGGCCCGCGATCTGACCCGCCGGCCGGTGCTGTCGACCGAGCTGAACAAGGTCGACGTCGCCGTGCTCGACCCGCCCCGGGCCGGGGCCTTCGAGCAGCATGTCGAGATCGCCAAGTCCAAGGTGGCCCGCGTGGTCGGCGTCTCGTGCAATCCCGCCACCTTCGCCCGCGACGCCAAGGTGCTGACCGACGCCGGTTTCCGCCTGGAGCGGGTCTTGCCGGTGGACCAGTTCCTGTGGTCGCCCCATATTGAGCTGGTCGGCGTGTTTTCGCGATAGGACGGCTTGGACCGTCCGGGAGACGGTCATGGACGAGCGATCCGCCAAGTCCGGCGAGCCCCGGGAGGCCGTTCCCAAGGGCCGTGGGGCGTTCGCCCTGGACGGCGCCAGCCAGCGGGCGCGAGCGGCGATCAAGGCCGCCTGGTGGACCGCCGCTGGCGGCGTGACGCGGGCCCTGGCCCAGCCGACGCGGGGCGAGGCCAAGGTCCGGTTCGAACCGCAGGGGCCGCCGGTCTCGGCCGCCCGGTTGCGCAGGGCCTATCTGGCCGCCTTCGACAAGGACGCCGCCGACGTCGCCGCCGGCCTCTATCCGCCGGCCCAGGACGGACTGGGCGACCCGGCCGAGGCCTTTCGCCAGGCGCTGGACGTCATCGCCGACGCCCGCGCCGTCGACCAGCGCCGCCGCCGGGGCGACGGGGTCGAGGTGCGCGAGGAGCCCGGCACCGAGGCCTATCCCAACTACTATCGGCAGAACTTCCACTACCAGTCGGGCGGCTGGTTCACCGACGCCAGCGCGCGTCGGTACGAGGCCCAGGTCGAGGCGTTGTTCTCTGGCGCGGCCGGAGCCATGCGGCGGCGGGCCCTGTCGCTGCTTGCCCGCCATTGGCGCGGCCAGGACCAGCGCGGGCTGAAGGTGGTCGACCTGGCCTGCGGCTCCGGCGCGTTCCTGGCCGATCTCGCCACGGCCTTTCCCCGCGCCGCCATCGCGGGCCTCGACCTGTCGCGGGCCTATCTGGCCGCCGCGCGCAGCCGCTCGGGCCGGGGCGGGGTTCAGGCCAACGCCGAGCGTCTGCCATTCGCCGACGCCAGCCTGGACGCGGTCACCTGCGTCTACCTGTTCCACGAGCTGCCGCCGCGGGTGCGTCCCGTGGTGGCCGCCGAGATCGCCCGGGTGCTCAAGCCCGGCGGCGTGCTGGCCTTCGCCGATTCGGTCCAGCCGATCGACGAGCCCGACCTGTCGCGGCTGCTGGAGGCGTTCCCGGCCTATTTCCACGAGCCCTATTATTCGACCTACGCTCAGGCGGACCTGCCGGCCCTGTTCGGCGCGGCGGGCCTAAGCGTGGCCGGGCAGGACCAGGCCTTCCTGACCAAGGCGCTGCTGCTCGAGAAACCCTGGTGATCAACAGCTTGATGGCCATTGCCTAGGGCGGCGGGCTCCTGTATTCGAACCGACCTCTTCGCCGACGCAGCTTGCGTTGACCCGGATGGCCCGGTGGCGGAGTGGTGACGCAGCGGATTGCAAATCCGTGCACCCCGGTTCGATTCCGGGCCGGGCCTCCACCTTCCTCCCTCCTGTGACTTATCCCTTCAGCAAGGCCCTCAACTGGCCCAGGCCGCGCTCAGGCGGGCCGCCATAGCCGATCGGCTCGACGAACCGGCCCTGGGCGTCGAACAGGTAGATCGCCGAGGAATGGTCCAGCGTGTAGCCGCCGCCGTCCGTCGCCACCTTCTGGTAGTAGACGCGATAGGCCTTGGCGGTCTTGGCGATGTTCTCCGGCGTGCCGGTGAAGCCCTGGATGCGGCGGTCGAAGTTGGACAGGTAGAGCTTCAGCTGTTCGGGGGTGTCGCGCTCGGGATCGACCGAGACGAAGACCACGTTCAGCTTGTCGGCCTCCGGTCCCAGCGCCTTCAGCCAGGCGGTCATCTCGGCCATGGTGGTCGGGCAGACCTCGGGGCAGTAGGTGAAGCCGAAGAAGATCGCCGTGGGCTTGCCCAGCAGCGTCTTCTCGGTGACCGGCCGTCCGTTCATGTCGACCAGCTGGAACGGACCGCCGATCTGGACCGTCGAGCTTTGGCTGGCGTGCTCGGCGGGCTTGTCGCAGGCGGCGAGGGGGGCGCAGACCAGGATCGCGGCGAGGGCGGCGGCTTTCCACGAGGTCATCAGTGGCCTCCCATAGGCATGCTCATGGCCGGCGTCGGCGCGGTCTTGACCGGCGCGGTCACGGTAACGGGCGGCGCGGACTTGAAGCGCAGGGTCAGGGCGACCTTGGCGCCGGGCGTCAGGGCGATCTTCGGCCCGATCAGCATCAGGTGCTCGGCCCCGGGCTTGAGGGCGACGGGCTTGCCGGCCGGCAGGGCGACGCCGTCGGCCAGCTGGCGCATGCGCATCACCCCGCCGTCCATCGACATGGTGTGGATCTCGGCGCGGCCGGCCGCGGCGGTCTCGACGGCGACCAGGCGATCGTCGACGCTGGCGGCCAGGGTCAGGTAGCAGCCGCCGGCCAGGGCGCCCTTGGGCGCGGCCCGGCACCAGGCGTCCGTGACCTTGACGGCTGGCGAAGCAGCGGCGGCGAGCGAGGGAACCGCCAGGGCGGTGACGGCGAGGGTAGCGAGGAAGGGCTTCATGATCAAACTTCCGTCTTGAGGCGCGCGGTCGGGATCAGCCGGCGCAGGGCGATGTCGAGGGTCAGCACCGCCAGAAGCGAGGCGCCGACGAGCGGGTAGAGAAGGGCGAGGGGGACGACGACCAGGGCCAGGCCACCATAGGCGCGGCGGTCGGCCGGAGCCGGCGGCGCGGCCAGTCGTCCCCTCGGCCGGCGCTTCCACCACATGACCACGGCCGACAGTCCCAGCAGCCAGACGGCGACGCACCCGGCCAGCATGACCAGCTTGTTGGCCAGGCCGAACTGCTGGCCCTGGTGGACGGCGACGCCCCACTCGATGGCCTTGGCCGCGGGTCCGAAGTCGGCGTAGCCGATGTCGGCCAGGGGCCTTCCGGTCAGTCCGTCCAGATAGAGGGTCCGGGTGCTCTCGATCCGATCGGGCATGAAGGCCGCCGACCAGGCCTTGCCCGGAGCTTTGGGCAGGGACAGCGCATAGGGCCTGGGCAGGCCGGCGGCGTCGACCCTGGCGACGATGTCGTCGACGCCGAGCGGCGCCATGGCGTGGTCCATGTCCTGCATGCCGTCCATGCCGTCCATGGTCTTGCCCTGCAGCGCCCAGGGCACGGCTTCGGCGTTGACCGCATGATGTCCGCCGCCGGTCGGCGGCGTGGGGCGGCCGAGGCCCGCCTCGGTGGTGATCTTGCGGACCTCCTGGCCCCAGAAGGCCGACCACGGCATGCCGGTGGCCGCCAGGAAGACGATCACCGCGCCGGCGAACAGGCCGGTCACCGCATGGAGGTCGCGCCAGAACACCCGCTTTCGGGGCGGACCGCGCACCGTGACCACGCCGCCTGACTGGCCGCGCGGCCACCACAGGAAGACGCCGGTGGCGACCAGGACGATGGCCCAGCCGGCGACGACCTCGACCAGCCAGTTGGCGACGGTTCCGAACAGGTCGAGGCTGTGCAGGCGCTTGATCGTCCCCATCACCCCGCCCTGGGGCGTCGAGCCCAGCAGGCGGGCGTCGTGCGGATCGACATAGGCGCTGAGCGTCTCGCCGCCGGGCCGCTGGACCAGCATCTGCACGGACCGGTCGGGCCGGGCCGGCGGGACCAGTTGCAGGACCTTGCCGCCCAGGCCGCGTTCGGCGCTGGCGATCCAGGCCGAGGGCGGCGCATGGGCGGCGCTTTGCGGCGCGACCAGCAGCCGGCGGTAGAGCACCTCGCTGATCTCGGTCTTGAACAGGTAGAGGCCGCCGGTCAGGGCCATCAGCATCAGGACCGGCAGCACCAGCAGGCCGGCATAGAAGTGCCAGCGCCAGAAGGCGCGGTAGACCTGGCCGGCGGGGCGTTCCGAGGGGGCGGGATGGGTCATGGCGGTCAGAACGACACGGTGACGCCGCCGAACACCGAGCGGCCGTCGCCGGGCCAGACGGCGGCCGTGGCCGGGGTCCAGGTCGTGGCGGCCTGGACGTTGGAGACATAGGCCTTGTCGGCCAGGTTCCGGGCGTCGAGGAACAGCGAGACCCTGTCGTTCAGCGTCCAGCCGGCGTTGAGATTGAGGATCGCGTAGGACGGGGCGGCCTTGGTGTTCCGGTAGTCGATCCACTGGTCGGAGGCCGACCATTCCACCGACGGGGCCACGAACCACCCCCGGGCGTCGTCGTAGCGCAGCTCGGCGCGGTAGAAAGTCTTTGGCACGATCGGCAGGCGGTTGTCGCCGTACTGGGTGTCGCCGTCGAAGCGGAAGTCCGACAGGGTCCAGGTCTGGCGCAGCCGCCAGCGCGGGGCCAGCTTCCAGTCCAGCGCCGCCTCGACCCCCTGGTGGATGGTCCTGTCGGCGTTGAAGGTCGCGGCCGGGTGCTGGCTATCGACCGCGAACTGCAGCAGCTCGTGCTGGAGGTGGGCGCGATAGAGCGTCACGTCGTAGGTGAATGGTCCGCGATGGCCGCGCGCCCCGACCTCGCCCGTCCAGGCCTCCTGGGCCTGCACCGGGGCGAAGCCGACATTGTTCGGCGACAGGGCGCCGAAGTTCGGCGGCTCGACCGAGCGGGTGATGTTGGCGAAAAGCTGCGAGCCGTCGTCGCCTTGCCACAGCACGCCGACGCGCGGCGAGACCCAGGCGTAGTCCTTGCCGGCGGCCAGGTTGAAGGTCGTGGCCACGCCGGGGACGGCGAAGCTGCGGTAGTCGCGCTTGGCGGTCCCCCAGGTCAGACCGCCGACCAGGGCCAGATGCGGCGTGGCGAACACCCGGCCCTCGGCGAAGACATCGGCCGCCTTGGCGTTCTGCAGGGACAGCGACTGCAGGGCGCCGCGAGCCCCCCTGAGGTTGGTGTAGAAGGCCGAATCCAGGTCGCCTTGACGATACCAGGCGCCCAGATAGGCGTCGGCCTTGAGGCCGCCCAGCACGCCCTCCCAGTCCAGCCGGCCGAAGGCGCCGTAGTTGCGGCTCTGCTGGTCAATGACCTGGAAGATCGGGTGGTCCAGGTCCTTCCACACTGCATAGACCGCGCCCTCGAACACGGTGTGGTCGTCCAGCCGCCAGGCGGTGCGCAGCGAGCCGCGCAGGCCGCGCTGGTTGCGGCCCTGGTCGTTGGCGGCGCTGG
The DNA here is from genome assembly GCF_001426985.1 of Caulobacter sp. Root1472. Classification (NCBI taxonomy): domain Bacteria; kingdom Pseudomonadati; phylum Pseudomonadota; class Alphaproteobacteria; order Caulobacterales; family Caulobacteraceae; genus Caulobacter; species Caulobacter sp. Root1472. The sequence continues at coordinate 11,927 of NZ_LMFX01000001.1, forward strand.
CGGCGGCCGTCTGGCGTGGATTGGCGGCGAACTGGGCCAGGGTCAGCGAGCCGGGAATCTCCTGGTTGATGTTGGAGCCATTGACGACGAAGCGCACCTCGCGATCTTCGCCGAAGCTGCGGCCGATGTTCAGCGACCCGAACTGGATGTTCTGCTGGCTCTGCGAGCGCCAGCCCTGGCCGGTCTGGTTGGTGGCGGCGGCGTAGACGTCCCAATCGCCGGACTGGCGGGCCACGGCCACATGCTCGCGCAGCAGGCCATAGGAGCCGCCGTCGAGGCGGACCTGCTCGTCGAATCCGGCGTTCCGGCCCGTGGGCGTGACCATGTTGATCGCCCCGCCCAGCAGGGCGCCGCCGAAGCGCAGGGCGTTGCCGCCGCGATAGACCTCGGTGAAGCGGGTGTTCAGCGGGTCGGCGACCTGGCTGTCGCCATAGCCGTCGGCCTCGTTCAGCGGCACGCCGTCCTGGGCCAGCAGCAGGCCGCGATTGTGGCTGGCGTTGCCGATGCCCGAGCCGCGGATCGAGATGCGGACGTCGCCGCCCCACTTGCGCTGGGCGTAGACGCCGGGCGCGTCGCGCAGCATGTCGTCCAGCGCCAGGGCCTGGCGGCTGGCGTAGGACTCCTGGGAGATCACCGTGACGCCGCCGGGGGTTTCGGACAGGCGCCGACGGGCGGCGGCGACCACGGGCGGGTCCTCCGGGGCGGGACGGGCGGTGACGATGACGGAACTGACCTCGCGGGCGGACGGGGCGTCGTCCGGCGCGGCCAGGGCGATGGCGGGCAGGGCGAGAAGGGCGGCCGTGGAGGCCAGCAGGAAAGGCTTCATCGGATCTGGATCCTTCGGCGCGCGACGGGCGCGGCCGGAGCAGGCTGAACGGAGTGCGAGGACGCAACGCGCGAAGGCGGCCGCCGGACATCGTCCGGACGGCGCAGGCGCGTGCAGGCCGGCCGCCGCAGCGGCCGGGCGCTAGATCAGCAGGCTGGGCGGACCTCGGGCCGGCAAGGGCGGCGCGGCCAGGCCGCGGCCCGGAACGGGGTCCACGGCGCGCGCCAGGGCCATGGGCCGATAGGCGACGAACTCGACCTTGGCCACCGCCAGCGTGCTGGGCGGCGGCGCCGTCGCGCCATGGCTGGCGAACGGGCAGGGGGCGTCGTGGCCCGGCTTGTCGGCGGGCGACTTGTCGTGAGGGTCCAGGGCGTCGCCCGGTTGGACGACCAGCGGGCCCTGGCCCGTGCAGAGCACCAGGGCGAACGGCAGGCCGTTCCTCGGCTCGGCCTGGGTCATGAAGCCCGCCGGGACCATGACCTTCAGGGCGAGCGCCAGGATCGCGAGCGCCAGGAAGGCGCCGCGTGTCCAGGTCCGGCCAAGGCTTGGCGAGCGGGTCACGTCCGGGCTTTATCCCAAGCGGTCGGGCAAGGCTACTAGGGGCTGACCCTGACCATCACCACGCCGTGCGAGGCGACCGGCGCGGCGAACCGCCCCGTCATCTTGCCCAGTGTCTTCTTGGACCACAGGTCGCGGACCTGGGCCCGGAGGCTGGCCGGGTAGCCCAGCTCCGTCCAGTCCACGGCGATGGTCTGGGTCGCTGCGCCGCGATTGAACAGGATGACCGCCCGGCTTCCGTCCGCCAGCGGCTTGGACCAGACCTCCAGGTCCCCGTCGTCGCGGACGCGGCGGCCCTGCACGCCCAGCGGATCCTGGTTCACGGCGATCACGTCGGTGTTCAGCAGGATGGCGCGGGTGGCCTCGTCCATGTTGGCGATGTCGTTGCCGGCGATCAGCGGGGCGGCCATCAGCGCCCAGAGGCTGAAGTGCGAGCGGTACTCGGTGTCGGTCAGGCCGCCGTTGCCGACCTCCAGCATGTCCGGATCGTTCCAGTGGCCGGGGGCGGCGAAGGAATGGAGCGGTTCGTTGAGATCGACGATGGGCAGGACCCCCAGCGCGTAGTCGTGCTTGCCGTCCCACTTGTCGGTGATGTCGCCGGTCGTGCGCCACAGGTTGCCGACCTTGTCGGCCCACAGCCAGGGCTTGGCCGTGCCCCACTCGCACATCGAAAAGACAATGTCGCGGCCGGTCTCGCGCAAGGCGTCGGCCATCAGGGTGTAGGCTTCCTCGGCGTTGCGCGTGCCGGTCGAGCACCAGTCGTACTTCAGATAGTCCACGCCCCAGTCGGCATAGGTCTTGGCGTCCTGGAACTCGTGTCCCTGGCTGCCGGGGCGGCCGCCGCAGGTCAGCCGCCCGGCGTCCGAATAGATGCCGAACTTCAAGCCCTTGGCGTGCACATAATCGGACAGCGCCTTGATGCCGCTGGGAAAGCGCTTAGCGTCGTAGGTGATGAAGCCGCCGGCGTCGCGCGGACCATGCCAGCAGTCGTCGATCACCACGTATTGGTAGCCGGCCGCCTTCATGCCGTTGCCGGCCATGGCGTCGGCCATGCGGCGGACGGTCTGCTCATCGATGTTGCAGGCGAATTTGTTCCAGCTGTTCCAGCCCATCGGCGGCGTCTTGGCCAGGCCGTTGGCGACCCGGGGCGGGTCCTTGTCGGCGGCCGAGGCCAGGGTCGGCGAAGCCAGGGTCAGGACGACGGCGGCCAGCAGGGCGATATGGCGTTCAGGCGACCGGGGCATCAGCTCTTCTTTTCTGGCTGTCGGCGGGGAAGCGCGCAAGCACGCTGGCGTGGGTCGGCATGCGGTCGGCGGCCTGCCGGCAGGCGACCCGCATATGATGCAGGCGCTCGGCCAGCAGGCGCTCGTCCATCAGGTCGGCCAGCGGGTCGTAGCCCTCCGGCTCCCCCGCCTGTCCCATCATGATCGCCAGCCAGTTCGGCTCCTGGAAGATGGTCTGGTTGGGGAAGATCGTCGCGCCGCGGGTGCGGAACAGCTCCATCTTTTCGCGCAGCGAGTCGGGTACGGCCATATGGCGCAGGCGGTCCCAGAGCGGTTCGCCGACCCGACGGTTGGCGTGGTAGTGATAGATCAGGAAATCCCGGATCTGCTCCATCTCGTCGCCCAGGATCCGGTTGTAGATCCCCGCGGCGGCTGGATCGTCCTTGGCGCGCGGGAAGCTGCCGGCCAGCTTGATCAGGCCATGCTGGATCAGGTGGATGGACGTCGATTCCAGCGGCTCCAGGAACCCGCTGGACAGGCCGATGGCCGCGCAGTTCTTGACGCGGGACCGGGTGCGCCGGCCCGTGGCGAACCGCAGGAAGCGCGGGTCGGCCAGGGCCTTGTTTTCGGGATGCTCGCGCGCCAGGCTGGCCAGCAGGACGTCGGCGGCCTCATCGTCGCCGATGTGGTCGCTGACATAGACATAGCCGTTGCCGGTGCGGTGCTGCAGCGGGATGCGCCAACGCCAGCCGGCCTTGTCGGCGATGGCGCGGGTATAGGGAATGGGATCCTCGTAGCGCGCCGACGGCACGGCTACGGCGCGATCGGCCGGCAGGAACTGCGACCAGTCGTCGTAGCCGACCTTCAGCGCCTCGCCGATCAGCAGGCTCCGGAAGCCCGAGCAGTCGATGAAGAAGTCGCCCGCCAGGATCTCGCCGTCGTCCAGCGCGAGGGAGGCGATCGTGCCGTCCAGGGGATCGAGGTTCACGCCCCGGATGGTCCGCTCCAGCCGTTGTACGCCGCGCCCCTCGGCCACCTCGCGCAGGAGCTTGGCGTAGAGCGAGGCGTCGAAATGATAGGCGTGGGCCATGGCCGCGCGCGGATCGCGGGGATCCTCCGCGCGCCAGTCGAACCGTCCGGCCTTGGCCGCCAGGTCGCTGAGCGAGAACTCGAAAAGCTCGGCCTTGTAGCCCCGCTGGCGCGCCCGCAGCCAATAGGCGTGGAACGACACGCCATCCATCGGCGTGCCGTAGTTGCCGAACGGATGCATGTACCGTCCGGCCGGATCGCCCCAGCCGACGAACTCGATCCCCAGCTTGAACGAGCCCTCGGTGGCCGTCAGCATCCGGCCTTCGTCCAGGCCCACCACCTGGTTGAAGAAGGTGATCGGCGGGATGGTCGCCTCGCCGACGCCCACCGTACCGATCTCGGCGGACTCCACCAGGGTGATCCGCATCTGGCGGGGCGTGAAGACCTTGGAGAAGAAGGCGGCCGACATCCATCCGGCCGTGCCGCCGCCGACGATCACCAGATGTGAGATCTTTCCTGGGTTTTCCATGCCGCCTTCTCGTTGCTTTGCAATCGAGCCCCGCCGGCGTGGAGCCGGCGGGGTCGTGATCAAGAGATCAGCTTGGAGCTAGAAAGTCCCGCGGACGATGAAGGAAACGCGGCGGTCGCTGACGGTCCAGCTGTGGGTCTGGACCAGGGACTTGGAGAAGTTGCCCTGGGTGCCGAGATACCAGGAGTCCCGCTGGTCCATCTCCAGTTCGATCTTGGAGTTGAGCAGGTTGACCGCCTGGATGCCGACCTTCACCTGCGGGGTGACCGAGTACATCACCGAACCGTCCAGCTGGCCGTACGACTTGGAATAGACCGGCACCATCAGGTTGGAAGCCGAGGCGCTCATCAGGTAACGCGAGCGCCAGTTGTAGGCCAGGCGGGCGTCGATGCCGTATTTGCTGTACAGCAGCGTCGCATTGTACGTGTAGCGCGACAGCTGCTCCAGCGGCAGGTCCAGCTTGGCGGCGTTGATCTGCGAGGCGTCCGTGGTGCTGCTGGAGACGTTCTGCGTCCCCTTGCTGTCGAGGATGGTCGCGTTGAATTCCGTGCCCAGGCCGCCGAAGGCGCCGGGCATGAAGTCGTAATACTGCTGGTACTGGAACTCCATGCCGTAGATTTCGCCATGGCCCATGTTCTGGGGCACGGTGCCGACGGCCTGCACGGTCTTGCCATTGGAGGTGGCGATATTCAGCAAGGTCGGCGTGGACTGGATGTAGTCGTAAACGTCCTTCTTGAACACGCCCGTCGCCAGCATGCCGCCGCGGAAATACCACTCCGCCGACAAGTCGAACGAGTTGGCCCGCATCGGCTTGAGGTCGGGATTGCCCGCGTAGAAGCCGAAGGCGACGTCGGTATGGTACTGGACCGCCGAACCGCCGGCCGCCGCGGTGTCCAGCTCGGCCTGGGTGTAGGGCTGGCCGGTCTGCTGGTTCAGGATGCCGTCAGAGACGGTGGCGGGGCGCGACTGCAGCGTGCCCGACACCGACATCGAGGGATCCAGCTGGTTGAAGTCCGGCCGGACGATGTTCTTCGACGCCGCGAAGCGCACGAACACGTCGTTTCGGAGCTTCAGGCGCAGGTTCAGGCTCGGCAGCACGTCGGTGTAGTCGGTGCCGCCGGTGGTGTTGAACGCCCGGCCGTCGGCGTAGGTGATCTTCGTCGCGGCGGTCGGCGAGGCGAACCGCACCTGGCTCTGGTCGATCAGGTTGATCGTGCCGAACCCTTGAGCGTCCGTCTTGGACCTGACGACCCGCAGGCCGAAGTTGCCGTCCCAGCTCATGCCCTCGTCGCCCCACGCCCAGGGCAGGTCGCTGCCGAAGCGGACCTTGCCGTACACCGCGGCGGTGTCTTCCCACTGGCGATTGACGCCGCGGCCGCCGGAGTTGGTGAAGCTGGTGTGCACGTCGCCCAGCGGTTGCCAGTAGCTGATGCTGCCCGTGGGCGCGGCCCAGATGGGCATGTAGCTCATCAGGGTGCCCTGGGTGAACGGGCTGTAGGTTCCGCCAGCCGGCGACCACGACGGGATCGTGCCGTTCGGCCCGCCCGGCGGATAGTAGCCGTATTCGCCATCGTTGTAGGCCGGTCCGCCGCCAGGGATCGGGCCGTTCCAGACGACCTGGTTCAGGTAGGTAGACAGCGCTGTCGGGCTGCGCGCCAGATCGAACGTCGGCAGGATCAAGCCCGGGACCGAGAGGTCGCCCTTAAAGAAGTTGTCGAAGTCCACGACCTCCTGGTGCTGGGTGTACTTGTCGGCGGTGGCGGTCACGCGCGTGGCCCACGGCGCCGAGATCAGGTTCCAGTTGTAAGCCGTGTCGCGCGAGGTGGCGTCGCGCGACGTCGCCCGCACGCCCACCTTGATGTCCTTGATCAGCTTGTCGTCGTCGAAGGAGTAGGTGACGTCGAACTTGCCCGCATATTCCCGGGCGTCGTTGTCGTCGATGTGGTCCATCGCGGCGTAGAGGTTGAACGCCGAAGGCGTGGCCGTGACGTTGGCCATGCTGATCTTCGGCAGGTCGTCGGTCAGGTCCAGACCGAAGCCGCCCGCCAGGGTGACGGTGTTGTAGACCGTCATGTCGGTGCTTTCGCGGTGCGAATAGACGTATTGAAGGTCGCCGGAGATCGCCCAGCGATCGTTGGTCCAGTTGAAGCCGGCCGAGATGTCGTTGGTGTTGTCCTTCACCTGGCCGTAGCGCGTGCCCAGGTTCAGCAGGAACGTGTTGGCCACGCCATTGCCCCCCCCGCCGCCGTCGACCAGCTGGCCCTTCACGAAGTTGCCGTCCTCGTCGAAGGTGAACGACGTACCGGCCGCCGGACCCACCACGAACGACTGGTTGTTGGTCGCCGAGCAGCAGGCCGAGGTCTGGGCGAAGCGGTCCATGAAGGTCTGCTTGGCTTCGGTGCGGAAGAAGGTGGTGTAGACCTCGAGATTGTCGTTGGGGCGGTACTGGAACGCCGCGTAGTAGCCCTTGCGGTCCCGGTCCTGGTCGTTGTTGCGATACTGGATGCCGACCGGAACGAACACTCGGCTCAGCGGCTGGCCGGCGATCGAATTGTCGCCGTTGAAGTTCAGCGTGGCGCCCCCGTCATAGGACGACTGAACTCCGATGCCGTGGGCGTTGTACGGATCGACGGCGACGGTGTTCACCGCGGTCTTCAGCTTGGAGTTGGACAGGCTCAGCAGCACGCCGAACTCGCCGCCATCGGGCGTATCGAAACGGTTGCTGTAGAGGACGCTGCCCGACGGTGAGCCTTCCTTGCGCAGATCGCCGCGCGTGTAGTCGGCCGAGAAGGCCAGCTGGCGGCCCTTCTGATCGAACGGCATGCGCGTGCGCAGGTTCACCGTGCCGCCCAGGCCGCCTTCGACGATGTCGGCCGACGGGTTCTTGTAGACGTCGACGCCAGCGAACAGCTCGGGCGTCACGTCTTCCCAGGAGATGGCCCGGCCGCCGCGCGCCGAGAAGATGTCCCGGCCGTTGAGTTCGGAGCGGACCCAGGTCAGGCCGCGGATCTGGATGCCCGACCCTTCGGCGTTCAGGCGGTCGACGTCCCGGGGTTGCGTGGTCCGGCCGATGGTTACGCCCGCAACGCGCTGCAGGGCCTCGGTGACCGACCGGTCCGGCAGGCCGCCGATGTCGACAGCGGTGATCGAGTCGACGATCTGTTCGGAGTTCTTCTTCAGGTCCTGGGCCGACTGGATGGCCTTGCGCTGGCCGACGACGACGACCTCGGAAATCTGGTCGGCCGATTCCTTGCCTTCGCCTCCGGTGGTCTGGGCGTGAGCCGTCGCGACAAATAGGCTGGACGCCCAGGCCAGCGTCGCGGTCGAGACCAGCAACATCTTCTTCTTATTCACTTTTTCCTCTCCCAATGTCAGCACGCCTTTGGCTATGCCTGCTCGTGTTTTTTGCCCTGTCCGCCGAGAGCGGCGGCTTGTCGCCGCCCCCAGCGTCGGGGATACACTTTAATTAACTTGTTTTATTAAACTGGCTGGAATTGTCGTACAAGCCACAAGCGCCAACAATCTTGAGTAGGCCGCCGATGCGGGCCAGGCGCGGCCGTCAGCGCCGCCTATTCCTGCGACGGCGCCGAGGGGCTTTTTGAGCTTCAACGTAGGGTGGCCGATCAAGGACGGCCGGTATCCCGGCTCAAACTAGTTCAGCCGGGGCTTTTTCAGCAGCGCGTTGCGGTCGACCGAGCGGATTTCGACCTCGAAGACGTCCTGTTCGCGCTGGATCCGCAGCGGGACCGTGACGCCGGCCGGGCCTTGATCCCACAACGCGGTGTAGAACTCGGCCAGGTCGGAGACCTCATCGCCCGCGACGGCCAGGATCAGGTCGCCGGCCCGAAGTTCTGCTCGGGCGGCCGGGCTCCCCGGCGACACGCCGACCAGCACGACATGCGATTCGGTTTCCTGCGCGAACACGCCCAGCCAGGGGCGGGGCGGATGGGCCGGTTTGCCGCGCGCCAGGTCGTCCAGGATCGGCGGCAGCAGGTCGGCGGGCACGAACAGATTCAGCGGCTTGGCCTGGCCGTCGCGCGACTGTCCGGCCAGGCTCAGGGAGCCGACGCCGACCAGTTCGCCCTCGGGACCGACCAGGGCCGCGCCGCTCCAGTGCGGGTGGGCGGGCTCGGTGATGATCGCTTCGTCCAGCAGATATTCCCAATAGCCGGCGAAGGGCATGCGGGTGAGCACCCGGCCCGCGACAGCGTGGGCGCGCCCGCCGGCCCCGGCGATGACGACCGGACTACCAGGCTCCAGGACCTTCGACGCGCCCAGGCGCAGCGCCGGCAGGCCAAGGGGCTCGAGCGCCTGCACCAGGCCCAGCCCGGTCTGGCTGTCGAAACCCAGCACGTGGGCCTGCACCCGCCGGCCGTCGTTCAGGGTCAGCACGACCTGGCTGGCCTCGGTGACCAGATAGCCCATGGTCAGCACCAGGCCGTTTTCGCTGATCACCACGCCATTGCCCAGCCGCTCGGTCCCAAGGATCCGGGCCGTGAAGGCGTCCGCCGGGACCTGGGCCTCCAGGGCGACCACCGAGGACAGCGCACGATCAAGGTCGAAGGGATAGGCGTTGGCGGTCGGACGCAGTCGCGCCTCGACCTCGTGTCCTTGGAACGGTGAAGGCAAGTCGATCTCCTGTCGGAGACTCGAATTTGGGGCTCGGCGGGCGCGGGAACAAGAGGGCGCGGCCGCGCGGCTTCGATCAGGCCGCCAGGGCGGCAGGATCGCTCGGGCGTTCCTGGTGCTCCCGACGCCAGCGGCTGGGCGTCTGGCCGACCCCCGCGCCGAAGGTCCGGCAGAAGTGGGCCTGGTCGGAGAACCCGCAGGCCAGGGCGATCTGGGCCAGGGTGTCCCGGGTGGTCAGCATCAGGTGCTTGGCCCGGGCGATGCGCCGCTCGATGATGTAGCTCTTGGCCGACTGGCCGAAGCTTTCCTTGAAGGCGTGCGAGAAGTAGCTGGGGCTCAGGCGAACCGTCGCGGCCACATCGCGGACCTGGAGGTTGCGGTCGCGGTTCTGGTCGATGAAGGCTGTCGCGGCGCGCACCTGCCAGGGCGCCAGCCTGCCGGTTTGCTGGTCGCGGGCCAGGCGTTGGACTTCAGCCTCCAGGAGCTGACTCGCGCGACGCACCAGGTCGCGCGCGGTGTCGGGATCCTCGTCGAAAGCGCGCGAGGCGTCGGCGACCAGGCGCGCCAGGACCAGGGTCCTGTCGCGGGGCAGAGGGGAGGTCGGGGTCGCGTCCGGGAAAGTCATGTCCAACTCGCCGCCTCTCTACAGAAACCGTTTCTGCGCCGTCGCGCCAGGTTCAGTTTCGATTTTGCTAGCATTGGTCGATCATGACCGCAATGGTGCGATCTATAATCCAGCTGTAGTTAAGCTTCAGATCTCAAGAAAAAGATCGATGTTTTGCCGATTTTTCTCGCACGATAGGATGTTTGCCTGGGCGACGCCTTGATTACCTGGTGATCGGGGTGATGCTTTTCGACTATCGGCGATGGTTTTGAGCAAATGGCGCGGAGGAAGCGCTGTCGCCCCGGGGGGCGGGGCGACAGGTCGGGCGTCGATCAGGCGTCGCCGTCGGCGATGTCGGCCAGGAGGCCGTTGATCGGCTCGTCGTTGAAGCTGGTGACGTTGTGGCCCGTGTCGATCACGCCGACCTTGGCGACGTGCGGGACTTCGACCTCGGTCTTGGTTTCGACCTTGTCGTCCGGCTTGGTGGTCATGGGGAGCCTCCCGATGCGAGGGCCGCGCGCCTTTCGCCCGGCAGCCTCATGGCGAGCTTGGCATGAACGCGGGGCCCTGTCAGCGAAGGCGATCGCGAGGCGCGACAAGCGGGCTGGGGCGCCGCGAAACCGACCGGGCGCCGCCACGGTGTAAGCATTTGTGTTCTTGAATTGTTCTCGTTGGCGGTTCATGATGCCGATCATGGTCGCTCCCGCCAATCTTCCCGGTCATCCGCCGTCCAGCGCACGGGGGCGCGGGGCCAAGTCCAATCGCACGGGCCGCTTCGAGTCCCAGGTCAGCGAAGCGTTCGACGACGGCTGGGGCGAGGAGGAAGAACCGGCCCAGATCGCCACCGTCCTGCAGCCGATGAAGTCGCGGACGATCATCGCCCGCAACGACAGCCCCGACGTCGGCTTCGAAAGCTCGATCAACCCTTACCGCGGCTGCAGCCACGGCTGCATCTACTGCTACGCCCGGCCGGCCCACACCTATCTGGGACACTCGGCCGGCCTGGATTTCGAGACCAAGATCTATTTCAAGCCTGAGGCCGGCAAGTTGCTGGAGCGCGAGCTGTCCAGGCCGAAATACGTCCCCAAGGTCATCCATATCGGCGGCGACACCGATCCGTATCAGCCGGACGAGAAGACGTTGAGGGTGACGCGGGCGGTGCTGGAGACCCTGGCGCGGTTCCGCCATCCGTTCTCGATCATCACCAAGTCGAACCTGATCGCCCGCGATCTCGACATCCTCGGGCCGATGGGCCAGGCAGGGCTGGCGCGGGCGGCGGTGTCGATCACCAGCCTGGACCACCGGCTGTCGCGCAGCATGGAGCCGCGGGCCGCCACGCCCAAGCGCCGGCTGGACGCGGTGCGCCAGCTGGCGGCGGCGGGCGTCCCGACCACGGTGATGTTCGCGCCCTCCATCCCGTCGCTGAACGATCACGAGATGGAGGCCGTGCTCGAGGCCGCCGCCGCCGCCGGGGCGACCACGGCCGGCTACGTGGCCGTGCGCCTGCCGCTGGAGATCAAGGACCTGTTCGAGGAATGGCTGGCGGCCGAGCATCCAGACCGCGCGCGGCGGGTGATGTCCCTGGTCCGCCAGATGCGCGGCGGGGCGGCCTACAGCACCGAATGGGGCAAGCGGATGACCGGCGAGGGACCCGTGGCCGAGGTGATGAGCCAGCGCTTCAGGCTGGCGCGGACGCGGTTCGGCCTTGACCGCAAGCTGGCCCCGCTGGACCTCTCCCAGTTCGCCGTGCCGGCCAAGGCGGGGGACCAGTTGTCGCTGTTCTGAGGTCGACCCCCCTAGGCTCTGTGGACAGGTAGGCGTTTAGCGTCGAGCTGCCGCCTCGTCCTTCGACAGGCTCAGGATGAGGCGACTTGTAGGGCGGTTCAGTAGAATTCCTCATCCTGAGCCTGTCGAAGGACGAGGAATTCGGCCCAAGATCGTCGACTGTCCACAGACCCCTAGGCCTTAGACAAACGCAGCCCGTCGGGCCCGAGCTTGACCCGGACGCCCGAATAGTCGGCCAGGGTCGGATGCGCCGTCTCGAACGGGTGACGATGCGCGGCCGTGATGACGATCACCTGAGCGCCGGCCGCTTCGCCGGCCAGGACGCCGGCGGGCGCATCCTCGAACACCAGGCAGGCGTCGGCCGCAACGCCCAGGCGCCGGGCCGCCAGCACGTAACCGTCGGGCGCGGGCTTGCCGCGCGAGACGTCCTCGGCCGTGACCAGCACCGTCGGGATTGGGAGCCCGGCGGCGGTCAGGCGGCTCAGGGCCAGGTCGCGCTGGGCGGAGGTGACGACCGCCCAGCGATCGGCGGGCAGATCGCGCAGGACAGCTTCCGCGCCGGGGATCGGGTGGACGTCGTCGATGTCGGCGATCTCGCCCGCCAGGACCGCCGCGACCTCTTGGGCGATGTCGACGCCGGCCAGGTTCTGGCGGCGGATGGTCTCCTCCGCGCGCACGCCGTGAATCGTACGCAGGAAGGTCTCGACGTCCAGGCCGTGGCGCCGCGCCCAGGCGGTCCAGACGCGTTCGGTCGCGGCGATGGAGTTGGTCACCGTGCCATCCATGTCGAACAGGAAGGCGGCGAAAGCGCTGGTCGGGATCATGCGGGCGCTATGCCATGCTTCGGCGGGGCAAGTCTCGGCTTGACCTGGGTAGCGGGTGATCGGAAGCAGGGCCCATGATCACCGTCGTCCTGCCGACCCGCGACAGCGCCGCGCGCCTGGTCCACGTCCTGCCGCTGCTGGTGCCGGCCGCCGTCGATGGCCTGGTCAAGGCGGTGGTGTTCGCCGACGCCGGCTCCACAGACGCCACCCTGGCCATCGCCGAGGATAGTGGGGCGCGGGTGGTCCAGGCGGCTGGGGACGCCGGCGCGCGGCTGTCGGCGGGCTGCGCGGCGGCCAGAAGCGCCTGGATCCTGGCGCTGGGCGAGGACCTGGTGCTGCCGGACGCATGGCGCACCCCGGTCGAGGCCCACCTGGCGGGCGGCGGCGGCAAGCCGGCCTTCATCGCCGCGCCGGGGCCGCTAGGCCTGGCGGGGCGGCCGCTGGCGGTGCTGGCGTCAGGCGAGGCCGTCACCGCGGCCGGAGGCTTCAAGGCCGGCGGCGATCCGCTGAAAGCATTGCTGGGACGACTGAGGCCCAGGGCCGTGCGGCTAAGAATTTAGTCGCCGGCCGGAGCGCACGCCCGTCCTCCGGTGGCGTAGCGGTCGCCGAGCGGGAAGCGCGCCTTTCGCAGGGTGATCGCGCTGCCGATCGCGCAATGGTTGCCGGCGTGCAGTTGCACGAGCGTGGCATGTCCCTCGACGTCGACGGTCGCGTAGATCTCCGTGTCTGTGTCAGTGCCCAGGGCGCGAAAACCCGTGACCCGGCCCATGTGCGTGGTGACGGAACCCTGCGGGATCAACAGCAGGCCAAAAGCCAAGATCACCGCGGCGCCCAGACCGAGACCTAGCCGTTCGCCATGCTCGAGCCACCAAAGGCGAAGTGTTTCTCTGAAGGCTGGAGGGACGTGGCCCGGCGGCCTCAAACGCTACTGATCCAGCCGGAAATCGATCACCCGGGCGCCGCTGGCCACGGCGTCCAGGGTCTTGGTCTCGGCGCCCATCAGCTTGCGATAGGTCCAGTACGAGGCCATGACCTTTTCGACATAGTTGCGGGTTTCCTGGGCCGGCAGGCTCTCGATCAGCAGCAACGGATCGCAGTCGGCGCCGCCCAGCTGCTGCTGGGTCTTGATCAGCGTGCCCGGGCCGCCGTTATAGGCCGCCACGGCGCGGAACAGGTCGGGGCTCTGCAGGCCGCGGTCCATCAACCAGGTGAAATAGTCCTGGCCGACCCGCAGGTTGAAGCTGGGATCCAGCAGCGGGCTGGTGTCGGCCAGCAGCTTGTCGTCGCCGGCCGCGCGGGCGGCGGCCACCGGCATCAACTGCATCAGGCCCACGGCCCCGGCCCCCGACATGGCGTAGGGGTCGAAGCGGCTTTCCTGGCGCACCAGGGCGTAGACCATGGCCTTGTCGATCGTGAAGCCACCCTTGGGCTCCAGCGGGGGCAGGGGATAGTCCTCGCCGCCGACCCGCTTGACCGCGCGGCCGGCGTTCAGCGGCGCCTTCTCGTTCAAGGCCAGGGCCAGATCGGTCCAGTCGCCGCGGGCCTTGGGATCATCGCTGGCCAAGGACAGGCCGGCGCGCAGCTCCTGGCCGGCCTCGGCCCAGCGGCCGATCTGGGCCAGGGCGGCGGCGCGGCGGGCGCGGGGATCGGCGGCCAGCAGGCGCGCCAGGGAGGCCGTGTCGGGGCCTTCGTAGGAGACCTTGGTCAGCAGGGCGGCGATCGGGTCGTCCTGGGCCAGGGCCTGGCCGGCCAGAGCCAGCTGGCGGGCGGCGATCATGCCGTAGAAGGTGTTGGGCGCGCGGGCCGCCTGGCCGAGCAGGTCCTCGACGTCGCCGGGCTGGCCGCCGGACGCCGCCGATCGCGCGGCCCAGAAGGCGGCGGCCGAGCGCAGCCATTCGTCCTGCCCTTGGTCGTTGGCGACCTGTTCGAAATAGGTCCGGGCCTGGGCGTAGGACTCCAGGCGGAAGGCGGCGAGGCCGGCGATCCAGGGTTCGCGCGCGGCCTGGGCCAGGGCCAGGGCCCTTTTCACGTCGCCGGAATAATAGGCCTCGCGGGCGGCGCGGCCGCGGTCGCCGGAGGCAGGGGCCTTGGCGCCGGCCACGAACAGCACCGGCGCTTTCGGGGCCGCGGCGCGGGCCGGTCGGCGCTTGACGGCCAGGGCGTAGATCCGCTCGGCCCCGGCCTGGTCGCCATACGACTCCAGCCACTGGCTCAATTCGTCATAGCTGGCCGCGTAGGCGGTCGGATGCATGATCCGCGCGAAGTCCAGCGCGCCGCGGAGGCTCTTGTCGCGGGCGTTGGCCTGGGCGGCCTCGGCGGCGTCGAAATCACCGTGGTCGGCGGCGGCGAAGGCGGCGCGGTAAAAGCGGGCGTCGGCCTCGGACAGCGGTTCCAGCGCCGACGCATGGGCGCTCATGGGGGCGCTGAAAGCGGCCGCAAGACAGAGTACGAAGGCCGACAAGACGGCCAGAGGGCGAGCCAAAAGCTGCAATGCGTTTGCGCGCCCTAGCCTCGATGAGGCTCCCCGACGCGTCCCGTGTCCAACTGGTCGTCCAAATCTCTAGTGGGGACGCTCGGGACGATCAAGCCTCTCGCTGAGCATAAGCATGTCGGTCCAGGCCTTCTTCTTGGCCGCGGGCTGACGCAGCAGGAACGCCGGATGCAAGGTGGGCAAGGCCGGAAGCTCGCTTTGGCCGTCGCTGGAGGTCCACTCGAACCATCGTCCGCGCAGCGACAATATGCCCTCGTCGCGCTTGAGCAGGCTCTTGGCCGAGGCGCCGCCGACCAGCAGCAGGATCTTGGGCCGCACCAACTGAATCGCCCGCTCCAGGAACGGCGCGCAGGCGGCCTGCTCCTGCGGGGTGGGGGTGCGGTTGCCCGGCGGGCGCCAGAAGACGGTGTTGGTCACGAAGGCGCGGTCCAGCACGCCGGCGGCCTTGAGCATGCGATCCAGAAGTTGGCCGGCCCGGCCGACGAACGGCGCGCCCTGCAGGTCCTCGTCCGCGCCCGGGGCCTCGCCGATGATCATCAGCGGGGCGTCGGCGGGGCCTCGCGAGACCACGGCCTGGCGGGCGCCCTGGGTCTTCAGGGGGCAGCCGTCGAAGGCGGCGATGGCGGCGGCCAGGGCGGGGAGGTCGGCGCAGGCGGCGGCCAGGGCCCGGGCCTCGGCCACGGCCGCGCCCAGGTCGGGGCCGCGTCCGAAGGCTGGCGCGGCGACAGGAGCCGCCACCGCCGGAGGGGGGGCTTCCTTGCGGGCCCGCAGCAGGGCCGCACCCTCGGCCAGGCGGTCGATCGGATCGTCCGCGTACGAAGCCTCCACGCCCGCATCGGCCCAGAAGGCGAGCAGGCTTTCCACGGCGCGCGGATCGACGGAGAGCTCCATGCGCTTCTCTTAGTACGAAGTTCCGGGCGTCGCCACGTCCTGACCGCGCTGCATCGCAGCAAAAAACATCCGTTTATTCTTGACCACCGGCGCGTCACCTCACGATAAGCTTCGACTCAAACAGCAAGAACGCGGGCCGCGTGCGCCCGGGGCGGGAGATGGCATGAGCGAAGCGCTCGAACGCGAGTCGATGGAATACGACGTCGTCATCGTCGGCGGCGGACCGGCGGGCCTGTCGGCCGCCATCCGGCTCAAGCAACTGGCCGCCAAGGCCGGGACGGAAGTGTCGGTGGCGGTGCTGGAAAAGGGCTCGGAGGTCGGCGCCCACATCCTGTCGGGCGCGGTGATCGATCCCAAGGGTCTGGCCGAGCTGTTCCCCGACTGGAAGGAACGCGGCGCGCCGCTGGAGACGCCCGTCACCAAGGACGTCTTCCGGCTGCTGGGCCCGCAGGGCGATCTGGCCTTGCCGATGTTCGCCATGCCGCCGTTCATGCACAACCACGGCTGCTACATCGCCTCGCTGGGCAATGTCAGCCGCTGGCTGGCCGCCCAGGCCGAGGAACTGGGCGTCGAGATCTATCCGGGCTTCGCGGCGTCGGACCTGGTCTGGAACGACGACGGTTCGGTCAAGGGCGTCGTGGTGGGGATCGTGGGCGTGGCCAAGGACGGCCACCACAAGCCCGACTACAACCCCGGCATGGAACTGCACGGCAAGTATGTGTTCATCGCCGAGGGCGTGCGCGGCTCGCTGGCCAAGCAACTGATCGCCAAGTTCGACCTGTCGGCCGGCAAGTCGCCGCAGAAGTTCGGCATCGGCATCAAGGAGCTGTGGCAGGTACCGCCCGAAAAGCACCAGCCGGGCCTGGCCGAGCACACCACCGGCTGGCCGTTGGACAACCAGACCGGCGGCGGCAGCTTCATGTACCACTTCGGGGACAATTACGTGGCCATCGGCTATGTGGTGCACCTGAACTACAAGAACCCCTGGCTGTCGCCGTTCGACGAGTTCCAGCGCTTCAAGCACCATCCGGCCGTCAAGCCGCACCTGGAGGGCGGCAAGCGCATCGCCTACGGCGCGCGGGCCATCACCGAGGGCGGCTACCAGTCGGTGCCGAAGCTGACCTTCCCGGGCGGGGCGCTGATCGGCTGCTCGGCCGGCTTCGTCAACGTGCCGCGCATCAAGGGCAGCCACAACGCGGTCAAGACCGGCATGCTGGCCGCCGACGCCGCCTTCGAGGCCCTGGCCGCCGGTCGCGCCGGCGACGAGCTCACCGCCTACCAGGACCTCTACGAAAAGTCGTGGGTGGCCAAGGAGCTGAAGGTCGTCCGCAACGCCAAGCCGCTTCTGGGCAAGTTCGGCACAGCCCTGGGCGGGGCGCTCGGCATGTTCGACATGTGGTGCACGCACCTGTTCGGCGGCTTCTCGTTCTTCGGCACGATGAAGCACGACAAGACCGACGCCGAATCCACGGGCTTGGCCAAGGACTACAAGCCGCTGGTCTATCCCAAGCCCGACGGCGTGATCAGCTTCGACAAGCTGAGCTCGGTGTTCATCTCGGCCACCAACCACGAAGAGGACCAGCCGGCCCACCTGAAGCTGAAGGACCTCAGCGTCCCGATCACGGTGAACCTGCCCAAGTACGGCGAACCGGCCCGGCTCTACTGCCCGGCGGGCGTCTACGAGGTGCTGTATAACGAGCAGGGCCAGGATCCGCGCTTCCAGATCAACGCCCAGAACTGCGTCCACTGCAAAACCTGCGACATCAAGGATCCGTCGCAGAACATCGTCTGGACCACCCCCGAGGGCGGCGGCGGGCCGAACTATCCGAACATGTAGCGACCTCCAAAGGCCCCTTGAAAGCCGCAGGGCGCGGTCCGAACTCTCGGACCGCGCCTTTTTGTTGCGGCGCGCCCGGAAACCGATGAGGGTGCGGACATGACGCGTATCCAGCTGCTTCTCGCCCTTGTTTCGGCCTCGGCCCTGACCGCCTGCGCCGCCACCGCCCCTGGCCCCGACCTTCGCGGCAAGGTCGCCATGGACTCCGGCTGGGGCTCCAGCCGCTCGGCCTACGGCCAGTTCCTGGCCGGGCAGGCGGCCTTGCAGAACGGGTCGAACAGCGAGGCCGCGACCTATTTCGACGAGGCGCGCCAGCTGGACGAGGATCCGGGCGTCCTGGCCGAACGCGCCTTCACCGCCGCCCTGCTGGCCGGCGACGTGCCGCGCGCCGCCGCCATCGCCCCTCGCGGAACCGACGCCAACGAACAGGTGCGCCGCCTGGGCGTTCTGACCCGGGTGGTCGAGCTGCTGGCCGACGGCAAGGGGCGCGACGCCCAGGCCCTGCTGAAGACCGAGACCCTGGGCTTTCCCCACCGTCCGGCCGCCGTGCTGCTGGCGCCCTGGCTGGCGGCCGCGGCGGGCGACAACAATGGCGCGGTGGTGCGTCCGGAACTGCAGGGCGACCGGTTCGTGCAGTATTTCGGCCAGCTGAGCCAGGCGCGGCTCTACGAGCGCGCCAAGCGCTATGACGAGGCCGAGACCGACTACAAGGCGCTGATGGCGATCGAGAACGCCCGGGGCTTGTTCGTCGAGGATTACGGCGCGTTCCTGGAGCGTCGCAAGCGCCATGCCGACGCCGTGGCGCTATACGATCAGGCTCTGGCCCGCGATCCGGACGACCAGGGCCTGCAGAAGGCCCGCGCCCGTGCGGCCGCGCGCGGTTCCGCGCCGGCCATGCCGACCGAGAAACAGGGCGCGGCCCATATGCTGGTCGCCTGCGCCGCCAGCTTCGCCAGCGAGCGCCAGAGCCAGTTCGGCCTGGCCTATCTGCGCCTGGCGTTGCGGCTGGACCCCAAGCGCGACGACGCCTGGCTGCTGGTCGGCGACCTGCTGGCCCAGGACGACGACCAGCCCGGCGCGCGCGAGGCCTACGCCAAGGTGGCGCCGACCTCGACCCGCTACGTGGCGGCCCAGTCCAAGCTAGCCTGGAGCTACCAGACGGCCGGCGAAAAGGACAAAGCCGTGGCCCTGGCTCAGCAGGCCGCCGTCGCCGCCCCCAAGGATCGCGACGCCCAGATCGCCTATGCCGACCTGTTGCGCGCAAACGAGCGGTGGGCCGAGTCGGCCGTCGCCTTGGATCCGCTGATCGCCAGCCAGGGCGACAAGCCGGACTGGCGCCTGCTCTACATGCGCGGCATCGCCCTGGAGCGGGCCGGACGCTGGAACGACGCCGAGCGCGACCTGCTGACGGCGGTCAAGCTCAGCCCGGACGAGCCGGACCTGCTGAACTATCTGGGCTATTCGTGGATCGACCGCGGGGTGCGCCTGCCCGAAGCCATCGTCATGGTCCAGAAGGCGGTCGACGCGCGCCCGCAGTCGGGGGCCATGCTCGACTCCCTGGGCTGGGGCTACTACCGCCAGGGCGACTACAAGACCGCCGTGGCCAAGCTGGAGCAGGCCGTCGAGCTGGAACCGGGCGATCCGGACGTCAACGGCCACCTGGGCGACGCCTACTGGCGCATCGGCCGGCGGGTCGAGGCGCGCTACCAGTGGCAGCGCGTGCTGAGCCTGGAGCCCGACGCCAAGCAGAAGGCCGAGGCCGAGGCCAAGTTGAAGGACGGCCTGGGCCCGAACGGTCCGGCGGCCTCGACCTCGGTGGCCAAGGCGGGCTAGGGCTCTCCAGTCTAATCTCCCTGCAAGGGTAAGCCATGCGCCTCGACGCCTTCGCCCCGGCCAAGGTCAATCTGTTCCTGCATGTCGGCGGACCCGACGCCGAGGGCTATCATCCGATCTCCAGCCTGATGCTGTTCGCCGACGTCGGCGACCGGGTCACGCTGCAGGCGGCCGACGCGCCCAGCTTCGCGACGACAGGCCGGTTCGGCGGCGAGATCCCGCCGGGCGACGACAATCTGGTCGTGCGGGCGACCCAGGCGCTTCACGCCCGGCTGGGCGGGCCGGTCCCGCCGTTTCGCCTGGTTCTCGACAAGGCCCTGCCGATCGCCGCGGGCCTGGGCGGGGGCTCCAGCGACGCCGGGGCGGCCCTGAGGCTGCTGCGCCAGGGCCTGGCGTCCGACCTGTCCGACGCGGACCTGGAAGCCGTCGCCGCGAGCCTGGGCGCGGATGGCGCGGCCTGCCTGTGGGGCGCGCCGGTGATGGCCCAGGGCCGGGGAGAGCGCCTGTCGCCCGCGCCGGCCCTGCCGGAGCTGCACGCCGTGCTGGTCAATCCGCTGGTCCCGTCGCCGACCGGCGCCGTCTATCGCGCCTATGACGCGGCCGTGGCGCCCGAGGGCGAGGCCCTGCCGCCGCTACTGGACGGGCTGGCCAGTGTCGAAGAGGTCTGCGCCTGGCTGGCGGCCTTCACCCGCAACGACCTGCAAGCCCCCGCCGTGGCGCTGGAGCTGCGGATCGGCCAAGTGCTGGACCTGCTGACCGGCGAGCCCGAGACGCTGCTGGCCCGGATGTCCGGCTCCGGCGCCACCTGCTTCGCCCTGTGCGCCGGCGATATCGAGGCCGAGGGCCTGGCCGAACGGATCGAGCGGATGCGGCCCGACTGGTGGGTCAAGCGCTGCCGGCTGGGCGGGCCGTTCGCGTGACCGTGGTCGTGCTGGGCGACGAGTGGGACCGTGCGCTAGTCGGCCGGACCGTCAGCGCCCTCAAGGCCATGGGCGCCCGCCTGGTCGACAGGTTCGGCGGCGTGGCCGGATCGCAGGAGTTGGGCGTGCAGGTCTGGGACCTGGAAGGGCAGGTCATCAGGCTGGAGACCGAAACCTATATGGGCTTTTCGATCGAAGCCCCGGATCCAGTCCTTGCCGAGGTGCAACGGCGACTGGCCTGACGTCGATAACGTTCCCGGGCCTGAAACAAAGAAAAAGGCCCGGAAGCCGAAGCTTCCGGGCCCTTCCTTTTGGACCGAACCTGACCCCAGCCTTAGCTGTGGTAGGCGCGTTCCCCGTGCTCGGAGATGTCCAGGCCTTCTTCCTCGGATTCCGGCGAGGCCTTCAGGCCGATCACCAGCTTGATCAGGAAGAACACGATCGCCGAGGCGATGGCCGACCAGATGATGGTCACGCCGACGGCCTTGACCTGGGCCATCACCTGGGTGGCCAGGCTGTAGACGGCCGTGTCGCAGGTCGAGATGTCGCCGTCCTTGGCGCAGCTGGCGTAGTCGACCACGCCGGCGCCGCCCCACTTGGGATTGACCAGCAGGCCGGTGCCGATGGCGCCGACGATGCCGCCGATGCCGTGGATGCCGAAGGCGTCCAGGCTGTCGTCGTACTTCAGCGCGTTCTTCACGACCGAGCAGAAGAAGATGCAGATCGGCGAGACGACCAGGCCGAGGATCAGCGCACCCATCGGGCCGGCGAAACCGGCGGCGGGGGTGACGGCGACCAGGCCGGCCACGATGCCCGAAGCCAGGCCCAGGGCCGACGGCTTCTTGCGGGTGATCCACTCGACGACGATCCAGGACAGGCCGGCGGCGGCGGTGGCGACGAAGGTGTTGATCATCGCCAGCGAGGCGTAGCCGTTGGCTTCCAGGTTCGAACCGGCGTTGAAGCCGAACCAGCCCACCCACAGCAGGCCGGCGCCGACCAGGGTCAGGGTCAGCGAGTGCGGAGGCATCGGCTCCTTGCCGTAGCCCTGGCGCTTGCCCAGGATGATCGCGCCGACCAGGGCGGCGATGCCGGCGTTGATGTGCACCACGGTGCCGCCGGCGAAGTCGAGGGCGCCGAAGCTCCAGCTCAGGCCAGCCTTGATCGGGTCGGCCGGGTGCAGGGCGATGGCGTCAGGACCCGGCCACCACCACACCATGTGGGCGATCGGATAGTAGGAGAGCAGGGGCCACAGGATGGCGAACACCACGGCGGCCGAGAACTTGAAGCGCTCCACCAGCGAACCGACGACCAGGGCGGCGGTGATCGCGGCGAAGGTCGATTGGAAGACGATGAAGGTCAGTTCGGGGATGACGACGCCGGTCGAGAACGTGGCGACCACGCTCGACGGGGTGACGCCGTTCAGGAACAGACGGCTGAGGCCGCCGACGAAGGTGTCCGCGCCGCCGCCGTCGGTGAAGGCGAAGCTGTAGCCCCACAGCACCCAGGCGACGATGCCGATGATGGCGACGGTCGAAACCTGCATCATCACCGACAGCATGTTCTTGGAGCGGACCAGACCGCCGTAGAACAGGGCCAGGCCCGGGATGATCATCAGCAGGACCAGCAGGGACGAGACCAGCATCCAGGCGTTGTCGCCCTTGTCCATCTTGTCGACGATGGCCGCCGGCGCGGCGGCGGGAGCCGGAGCGGCGGCGGGCGTCGCGGCGGGGGCGGGCGTGGCCGCGGCCGGGGCGGCGGCGGCCGGGGCCGCCGTGTCCTGGGCGAAGGCGACGGCGCCCAGCGGGGCCCCCGCCAAGGTCGCGGCGAGCATCAGCCCGGCCAGCGGTTTGAAGTTCAATCTCACGTTGGTATCCCCTTTTCCCCGACGGATTACAAAGCAGCCGGGCCGGTTTCGCCGGTCCGGATGCGAACGGCTTCCTCGACATTGAGGACGAAGATCTTGCCGTCGCCGATCTTGCCCGTGGCCGCCGCGGCCTTGACCGCCTCGACCGCCTTGGCCGCCGATGCGTCGTCGACCACGGCTTCCAGCTTCACCTTCGGCACGAAGTTCACCTGGTACTCGGCGCCGCGATAGATTTCGGTCTGGCCCTTCTGACGGCCGTAGCCCTTGACTTCCGACACCGTCAGACCTTCGACGCCGGCGGCGACGAGGGCCTCGCGGACCTCGTCGAGCTTGAAGGGTTTGACGATCGCTATGATCAGTTTCATCCGTCCTGCTCCGACCCGCCGACTGAGCGGGCTCCCCTTTGAATTGGCTTTAGAGCGCGTTGCTCACTCGCACCGCGACCCAGGCTCGTCGGCCCGCGTCGTTTCCCCGGCGTCTTCACGCTATCGGTCGCGCTTCCCACATGACTGTCGCGTGGTAGGGAATTGGAAACGAAAGGGACTAGGCGCCCAATATTTGCGCATCGACGACCGTGGGTGCTCGGAAAGGCGGCATTTTGCCGTTCGAACGGCAGGGTGGCCTAGCTTGTCGCCAAGCGCATACAATTACCGCTCTTGCGTTGCGATCCGGAGTTTGCGCCGCCCATGCCTTCCGTCTGGTTGAAAATCGCGCCCTGGTGCCTTTTGATTGCGTCGAACGTCTTCATGACCTTCGCCTGGTACGGTCACCTGAAGAACCGCGCGACGACAATGCTGGTCGCCATCTTCACCAGTTGGTTGATCGCCTTGCCCGAATACTTGCTGGCGGTACCGGCCAACCGCCTGGGCCACAGCGTCTACACGACCGCCCAGCTGAAGACCGGCCAGGAGGCGATCACCCTGGTCGTCTTCACGCTGTTCTCGATTTTCTACCTGGGCGAGGAGATCAGCTGGAAGACCCTGGTCGGGTTCGGCTTCATCTTCGTGGGCGTGGCGATCGTGATGTTCTTCAAGTAACGCGTTCACGACCCCGTGAGCCGCGCAACGGAGTCCAAGGCCTAGACGCTGTTGTGGCTGTATTCCTCGATAAGGATCAGCCCCATGCTTGTGCGTATCGTTACCGCCGCCGCCGCCCTGGCGCTGCTGTCCGGCGCGGCCATGGCCCAATCGACGGCCCCCCAGGCCACGCCGGAGACGGGGGCCCCGGTGAACCCGGATCCGACCGCCGCCGCGCCGGCCGACCAGACCCTGCCCGCCGACCCGTCCGCGGCCACGACGACGCCGACCGACCCGGCCACCTCAATGGCGGCCCCGACCGGCACGGCCACCGACACCGCCGGCCGCGTCTCGTCGATGCCGGCCGAGGCGCAGGCGGGCCTGAAGGCCGGCGACGCCAACGTCACCTCCAACCCGCCGGTCGCCGACACCCCGGAAAACCGCAAGCTCTACGGCGCGCCGCTGTCGCACGCCGGCAAGCGCACCGCGGCCAAGGGCAACTAAGCCGTTCCAGCGGTCCAACATTGCTTGAAGCGCCAGTCGGCGGGCCCTATGGTCCGCCGACTTTTTTCTGGCCCTGTTCGGACCCTGATGTCTTCCAAACCCAAGTCCTTCCAAGACCTGATCCTGACGCTCCACGACTATTGGAGCGCCCAGGGCTGCGTGATCCTGCAGCCGCACGACGTCGAGGTGGGGGCGGGGACCCTGCACCCGGCCACGGTGCTGCGCGCCCTGGGTCCCAAGCCCTGGAACGCGGCCTATGTTCAGCCCTCGCGCCGGCCGGGCGACGGCCGCTACGGCGAGAACCCCAACCGCCTGCAGCACTATTACCAGTACCAGGTGATCCTGAAGCCGAACCCGCCGAACATGCAGGACCTCTATCTGGGGTCGCTGGAAGCCATCGGCCTGGACCTGCGCACCCACGACATCCGCTTCGTCGAGGACGACTGGGAGAACCCCACCGTCGGGGCCTGGGGCCTGGGCTGGGAAGTCTGGTGCGACGGCATGGAGGTCAGCCAGTACACCTACTTCCAGCAGGTCGGCGGCCTGGACGTTTCGCCGGTGGCCGGCGAGCTGACCTATGGCCTGGAGCGTCTGGCCATGTACGTGTTCGGCGTCGACAACGTCTACGACCTGCCGTTCAACGATCCCGAGGCCCCGCTGGGCCACCTGACCTATGGCGACGTGTTCCTGGAGAACGAGCGCCAGCAGTCCGAGGCCAACTTCCACGGCTATGATGTCGCCGTGCTCAAGCGCCAGTTCGAGGACATGGAGCAGCAGGTGCCGCTGATGCTGGCCCGTTCCTACCAGGGCAAGTCCCTGGTGCTGCCCGCCTACGACATGGTCCTCAAGGCCAGCCACCTGTTCAACCTGATGAACGCCCGCGGCGCGATCGCCGTGGCCGAGCGCGCCAGCTACATCGGCCGCATCCGCGACCTCTGCAAGCTGTGCGCCAGCGCCTGGGTCGAACAGCAGGAAGCCGCGTAAGTAAAGTCATGCCCCAACTGCTTCTCGAACTGTTCTCCGAAGAGATCCCCGCCCGCATGCAGGCGGGCGCCGCGCGCGACCTGGAACGCATGGCGCGCGAACACCTGGCCGCGGCCGGCTTCCTGCCCGAGGCCCTGAAGACCTTCGCCGGCCCGCGCCGCCTGACCCTGGTGGTCGAGGGGCTGCCCATCGCCCAGGCCGACCGCAAGGAAGAGCTGAAGGGCCCCCGCGTCGGCGCCCCGCCTCAGGCCATGGAAGGCTTCCTACGCAAGGCGGGCCTGACCCAGGACCAGCTGGTCGAGCGCGACGGCGTCTGGATGGCGTTCCTCGACAAGAAGGGCCGCCCGACCACGCAGATCGTCGCCGAGATGGTCGAGGCGATCATCCGCGGCTTCCCGTGGCCCAAGTCGATGACCTGGGGGACCAGCAAGCTGCGCTGGGTGCGGCCGCTGAAGCGCATCCTGTGCGTTTTCGACCGCGAGGTCGTGCCGTTCACCATCGAGGGGATCGAGGCCGGCGACGTCACCGAGGGCCACCGCTTTATGCGCGTCGGCTACGGCTGGGGCGGGCAACCGTTCAAGGCGCGCGACTTCGACGAATACGCCAAGGGGCTGCTCGAGCACTTCGTGGTGCTGGATGTCGAGGAGCGCAAGGCGCGCATCCTGGAAGGCTGCAAGACCCTGTGCTTCGCGCGGAACCTGGAGCTGGTCGACGACATCGGCCTGCTGGAAGAAGTCGCGGGCTTGGCCGAATGGCCGACCCCGGTGCTGGGCGACATGGACCCGGCGTTCCTGGACCTCCCGGGCGAGGTGATCCGCACCTCGATGCGCACCCACCAGAAGTACTTCGCCGTGCGTAAGCCGGACGGGGAGGGCCTGGCCCCGCACTTCATCACCATCGCCAATGTGCAGTCGGCCGACGGCGGCGCCGTGATCGCCAGCGGCAACGCCAAGGTGCTGAGCTCGCGCCTGTCCGACGCCCGGTTCTTCTGGGACGAGGACGTCAAGGTCGGCTTCGAGCCGTGGCTAGACAAATTGGATGGTGTCACCTTCCACGCCAAACTTGGAACCATGGCTGAGCGTGTCGAGCGTATCGTTGCTCTGGCTTATGAGATTGCGCCTCTGGTCGGTGCAGATCCGAGAAAGGCCATCGAGGCTGCGCGCTTGGCGAAGGCAGATCTAGCCTCGCAGATGGTTGGCGAATTCCCTGAGCTCCAGGGTTTGATGGGTGGCTACTACGCGCGGGCCGCTGGAATGAGCGACGACATCGCCGATGCCATCCGCGATCACTACAGGCCGCAAGGCCCATCCGATGTTGTGCCCACCGCGCCGCTCAGCGTAACTGTGGCCCTTGCCGACAAGCTTGATACCCTGGTTGGCTTTTTTGCCATCGACGAGAAGCCCACGGGGTCGAAGGACCCTTATGCGCTGCGCCGAGCGGCGTTAGGCATTGTCCGTACGGTCCTCCAGAATAACCTTCGCATTTCACTATTTTCGATCGCACGAACGGCGGTGCGAGAACTCGAAATGCAGGAATTCCTTCGAGGAGTGAACAAGGACTCTCAGGCGCAGTTTGGCCTGCTGAAGGCCGGGGTTGCCCAGAGGGTCGTAGCTGCTCTTTCGGAGGAACAGCTCCAAGTTCTGATGAACAAGGTCAACGCTCGCTGGAGCGGTCTGAAGCTCGGTGAGGCGTTCGGCGCGTTCTTCGAGGACCGCCTGAAGGTTCTCCTCAAGGATCAAGGCAAGCGCCACGACCTCGTGGACGCCGTGTTCGCGCTCGGCGACGACGACTTGGTGCGCATCGTCGCCCGGGTGGAGGCTCTGGACGGGTTCCTCAAGACCGACGACGGCAAGAACCTGCTGGCCGGCTACAAGCGCGCCTCCAACATCCTCAAGGCCGAGGAGAAGAAGGGCTGGAAAGCCGAGGGCGGTCGCGAGATCCTGCCCGACGCCTCGGCCCCGGAAGTGCAACTTCACGACGCCCTGCGGATGATCGAGAAGCCCCTGGCCTCGGCCCTGGAAGCGGAAGACTTCACCGCCGCCATGCGCGAGTTGGCCGGCCTGCGCGGCCCGGTCGACGCCTTCCTGGACGGGGTGTTCGTCAATTCCGAGGTTCCGGCCGAACGCGACAACCGCCTCAAGACCCTGGCCGCCGTCCGCGACGCCATGGGCCAGGTCGCCGACTTCTCGCTGATCGGCGGGTAGGGGTTACCCCCCGACCACCCTCAGGGTGGGCCGCTCGCTGCGCACCCGGCGCAGCGGGACGTCGAAGTGGAAGGTCGAGCCGGCGCCGGGCGTGCTGTCGACGCCGATCGTCCCGCCCATCAGGGTGACCACCTCGTGGCTGATCGCCAGGCCCAGGCCCGAGCCCTCGTGGGCGCGGGTCAGGGAGCTGTCGACCTGGGAGAAGATCTTGAACAGGCGCGGGCGGTGCTCGGGCGCGATGCCGACGCCGGTGTCGCGCACCTCGAACCGCAGGCCAGTCTCGGACGGGCTCGCCTCGATCCGCACCGCGCCCTGGTGGGTGAACTTGACGGCGTTGGCGACCAGGTTGCCCAGCACCTGGCGCAGGCGGATCGGGTCGCCGATCCAGGCGCCGTCGCCGCCCGGCGCCACCGCGAAGGTCAGGGCGATCCCCTTGTTGGCCGCCGCGCCCGAGAACAGGGCGCAGGTCGACTCCACCAGCATCGTCAGGTCGAAAGGCTCGGCCCGCAGCCGGACGCCGCCGGCCTCCAGCCGCGCCATGTCCAGGATGTCGTTCAGCAGGGCCAGCAGCGCCTGGCCTGAGTGGTGGATCACGTCCAGCCGCTCGCGCTGGCGGTCCGGCAGCGGCTCGGCCTGCATGATCTGGGTCATGCCCAGCACGCCGTTCAGCGGCGTGCGGATCTCGTGGCTCATATTGGCCAGGAACTGGGTCTTGGCGGCGTTGGCGGCCTCGGCTTCCTCCTTGGCCGCGATCAGGGCGCGGCGGCCGGCGGCCAGCTTGTTCAGGGCGTCGGTGACGCGCAGGAACAGGATGAAGGCGGCGACGAACAGGGCCGCGAACACCAGGGCGATCCAGGGGGCTCCGGCCTTGAGCAGCGACATGCCCGGATCGCGCGCCGGCCAGGCGAAGCCGCCGATCGGCTGGCCGTTGATGTCGTGCAACGGCACGCTGTGGTCGCTGGACTTGCTTTCGGCGACCAGGACGAGGCCGTCGATGCCCAGGTCCTTCTGCAGGCCGCGGGTATAGGCCGTGCTGACCCGGCGGACGGTGACCGCGATCGAGGGCGGGACCGCTCGTTGTCGCGCCGCCAACGGCGCGGTCTCGGCGATCACGTCGGCGGCGACCACCAGGTAGATCTCGTCACCCGAACGCACCAGGCCCGAGTCGGTGGTGGAGCCCTCGAGGCTGAAACGCTCGGCCCGGTGCGCGGCCGTGGCCTTGGCGAGGACGCGGTTGACCAACGGCGCGGCGTCGCCCGGCAGCGCGCCCAGGGCGCTGGCCGACACCCGGGCGCCGGCCAGCGAGCCGTAGATCACTTGGCCGTCGCGGACCACGAAGGTCAGGTCATGCTGGAAATACTGGTGATAGTACTCGCCGAAATTGACGTCGGCCCAGGCCATGTCGACCGGCGGGCCCATGGCCTTGGCGGCGTCGTCCCAGACCGTCGCCGAGGTCAGCTCGCGGGCCATGCGCTGCAGGTCGCGCTGCACCGTGCGCTGGACCAGCTCACGCTCGTCCTGGCTCTCCAGGCGGTCCAGCGACTGGGCCGCGAACAGCATCAGGGCGATGCTGCCCAGCACCGAGACGGCGACCAGGACGATGGTCGCGCCGACGATCCAATGCAGGGATCTCACGCCGCGCGTCACGGAGGAGGGGTTGAGCCACGTCATGTCACCCTGCTAGCGCATTCCTGGCGGCGTCGGAGGCCAGCGCGGCTTTTGGCCGCAGCGACGCTTCAGCTCGCCCGGCGCAGTTCGGGACGCGCGTCGCCGCCGATCCGGAAGCGGCCGACCAGCGAGACCAGCTGGGCCGTCTCGCCCTTCAGGGAATAGGTGGCGGCGGTGGCCTGCTCGACCATGGCCGCGTTCTGCTGCACCACCTGGTCCATGTGATTGACGGCGGTGTTGACCTCGGCCAGGCCCGAGGCCTGCTCCTGGCTGGACGAGGAGATCTGGCGGACCAGATCGTCGATGACGGCGACGCGGCCGACGATCCGGGCCAGGGCCTCCCCCGTCTGGCCGACCAGGGTCACGCCGGCGTCGACCTGCTGCGACGAGGTCGAGATCAGCGTCTTGATCTCCTTGGCCGCCTCGGCTGAACGCTGGGCCAGGGCCCGGACTTCCTGGGCCACGACCGCGAAGCCGCGGCCGGCGTCGCCGGCCCGGGCCGCCTCTACGCCGGCGTTCAGGGCCAGCAGGTTGGTCTGGAAGGCGATCTCGTCGATCACCCCGATGATCTGGGTGATCTGGCGCGAGGAGTCCTCGATGGCGTCCATGGCCGCGACGGCCTGGTCGACGACCTGGCCCGAGCGCTCGGCGTCGGTGCGGGCCGAGGCGACCTCGGTGGTGGCGCGGCCGGCGCCGTCGGCGGTCTGGCGAACGGTGGCGGCGATCTCGTCCAGGGCGGCGGCGGTCTCTTCCAGGCTGGCCGCTTGCTGCTCGGTGCGACGCGACAGGTCGTTGGAGGCCTGGGCGATCTCCTCGGTGCCCGAGCCGATCTGCGAGGCGACGTCGGAGATCGTGCGGATCGCGTGCTCCAGCCCCGCGGCGGCGGCGTTGAAGTCGTTCTTCAGGGCGGCGTAGTCGCTGGCCACCTGGACGGCGATGCGGGCCGACAGGTCGCCGCCGGCCAGGCTGGCCAGGCCCTTGGCCATCACGTCGACGACGGCCTTCTGCTCGCGGCCGGCGGCTTCGAACGCGGCCTCCATGTCGCGCAGCTTGCGGTCCAGCTCCTGCTGGAACCCGGCCGCCTCCGCCTCGAGACGGGCGCGTTCGATGCCGGACTGGCGGAACACCTCGACGCTCTTGGCCATCTCGCCGATCTCGTCCGCGCGCCCCGCGCCCGAGACGGTGATGTCCGTCTGGCCGGCCGCCAGCCGACGCATGTCGCCGGCCAGGTTCAGCACCGGCCGCACGATGGCGGCGCGCGACATCGCGATCAGAATGCCGGCGAAGACGACGCCCGCCAGCACCGCGACGCTCATCAGGATTTCGGAGAACAGGGCCACGCTCTTGGCGCGGGCCGCGGCGGTGGTCGAAGCGGCCTCGATCTTGTCGGACGCCGCGCTCATCGCGTCTTCCAGCGTCGTGAACTGCTTGGTGAAGCCGGGCATGGCGGCGACGGCCTGGACGTGGTCGGTCGCGCCCAGTTCGATCATCTGGCTGGCGGACTTGATGTAGGTGTCCAGCGGCGCCTTGAGCTCGGCCAGGGCGGCCCGGCTGGCGGGGTCGGTGGCCAGGGCGTCGTTGGCGGTGATCGCCTCGCGGAAATTGGCGACGTGAGCGGTCAGGTCCTTGCGGACGTCCTGGATGGCGACTCCCGAACCAGCGTCGCCGGCCAGCTGGCTGGACAGGACGTCGGCGCGCAGGGCGTCGTGCATCATGTCGGCTTCCAGATGGTTGCGCAGGACACTGGCCGAGACCTGGGCGTCCTTGAGGGCGTCGTCGAGGCGGGTCGTCGACCACAGGCCCGCGCCGGCGCTGGCCGTGCACAGCAGCATGACGGCCGCGCCCGCGCCCATCACCTTGTGGTTGATCGTCCGAAGCATTCCCGAGCCCTTGTGCCGTCTGGATTCGCACACTGTCCGGTATTGAGGTTAACGACGTCTTTGTCCTGCGTGTTCGAATGGCGGGAGCGTCGAGATGAGGCAAAAGGCCGCGCCCCGAGGACTTTAAGAAGTGCTTCAAGGGCGGCCGGTACTTGTCCCTGTATTGACGGGGCGGGACCCATGATTGGTTTTAAATCTATCTGTTCATGCGCGGCGTTCGCAATTGGCGTAGCCGCCGGATCGGCTGCCTCGGCGCGAGAGCAGGGCGCCTGGACCCACGAAATCACCTATACGGCCGACGTCGCAGGGACGGTGCGCGGCGGGACGGCCCATGCCGGCCGCGCCCTGGACAATCTTGACGTCATCGTCGACGGCGACCTGGAGACGCTGGTCGGCTGGCGTGGGGCCACGGTGCACGGCTACCTGCTCAACAACAGCGGCGGCATGCCCAACGACTTGGCCGGCACGCTGCAGGGCGTCGACAACATCGAGGTCGGACGGCCTCGGGCCCGGCTCTATGAACTGTGGCTGCAGACGCGTTTCGCCGGCCAGCGCGGCTCGGCCCTCGCCGGGCTCTACGACCTCAACAGCGAATTCTACGCCACCGAAGCCTCGGGCCTGCTGCTGGCTCCGCCGTTCGGCATAGGCTCGGAGTTCGCCTCCACCGGCCCGAACGGCCCGTCGATCTTTCCGTCCACCGCCCTGGCGGTCCGCGTGAAGGTCGAGGGCGGCAAGGGGCGCTATGTCCAGGCCGCCGCGCTCAACGCCCATGCCGGCACGCTGGGGGATCCGGAGGGGCCGTCGACGGCGTTCGACAACGGGGCCCTGGTGATCGCCGAGGCCGGGGTGGGCGACCGCTGGCGCCTGGCGGCGGGCGGCTGGTTCTACACCGAGCGCCAGCCGGACCTGCGGACCCTGGACGCCAGCGGCGAGCCCGCCCTCAGCAAGGCCCGCGGCGGCTACCTGCTGGCCGAGTATCCGTTCGTGGACGGCGGCGAGACGGGGCGGTCGGTGCGCGGCTTCGCCCGGCTGGGGTTTTCTGACGGCGACACCACGCCGTTCAGCTCGGGCTGGCAGGCGGGCGTGCTGGTGGAGCGGGTCTTCGCCTCGCGTCCCGACAGCGCGTTCTCGATCGGGGCGGAGCAGGGACGCCTGTCGTCCAAGCAGCGCGCCAACACCCTCGACGCGGGCCTGGCGCCCGCCCGGGCCGAATCCAGCGTCGAGGTCACCTATTCGGACAAGCTGGCGCCACGCGTCGCCCTGCAGCCCGACCTGCAGGTGATCCGCCGCGCCGGCGGCGTCGAGGACGCTCGGACGGTGGTGGTGATGGCGCTGCGGATGACCATCGACCTGTTCTAGAATGGCCGCCAACCTAGCTTCAGCATGGCGAGATGCGACGGGCGCCACCGGTCCCAAGACTCGGGCCGGTGTTCGCCCTTGTGATGTATCGCGCAAATCTCGATCAGGACAACGTTGTCATTGGAAGAATTTGCCGAATTTTCGCTTTAGACTGCGAACCGAAAACCGTCGGTGGACGGCTTCTTTGACAAGGTGCTACTGAACGCCCGGATATTGCAGTGCGGGATGGGCGTTGAGCTTCGTTGTCCCAGGCCAGGACGGTTCCACCAGAGAACCGCAGGCTTTTCACTATCGCAGGGTGAACAAGAAATGCCGGTTGATACGCTGACCAAGACGCAGTGGGTCTATTCGTTCGGGGGAGGCGGCGCCGACGGCGACGCCAAGATGAAGAACCTGCTGGGCGGCAAGGGCGCCAATCTCGCCGAGATGTCGTCCCTGGGCCTGCCGGTGCCGCCGGGCTTCACCGTGACCACCGAAGCCTGCGTCCACTACTACGCCAACGGCAAGCAGTACCCCGCCGAGCTGGGTCAGCAGGTGGCGGACGGCCTGGCCGTCGTGGAGAAACTCACGGGCAAGAGCTTCGGCGACGTGAAGAACCCGCTGCTGGTCTCGGTGCGCTCGGGCGCCCGGGCCTCGATGCCGGGCATGATGGACACCGTCCTGAACCTGGGCCTCAACGACGAGACCGTCGAGGGCCTGGCCCAACTGTCGGGCGATCGCCGCTTCGCCTATGACAGCTACCGCCGCTTCATCCAGATGTACTCGAACGTCGTGCTCGACCTGGAGCACCACATGTTCGAGGAGATCCTCGACGACCACAAGGACCGGCTGGACGTCACCGTCGACACGGCCCTGACCGCCGACGACTGGGCCGCGGTGATCAAGGACTACAAGGCCGCCGTGCGCGAAGCGCTGGGCAAGCCCTTCCCGCAGGACGCCCAGGAGCAGCTGTGGGGCGCGATCGGCGCGGTGTTCGCCAGCTGGATGAACGACCGGGCCAAGTTCTATCGCCGCATGCACGACATTCCAGAGGCCTGGGGCACCGCCGTCAACATCCAGTCGATGGTGTTCGGCAACATGGGCGAGACCTCGGCCACGGGCGTAGCCTTCACCCGCAACCCGTCGACCGGCGACGGGCGGCTGTACGGCGAGTTCCTGATCAACGCCCAGGGCGAGGACGTGGTGGCGGGCATCCGCACGCCGCAGTCCCTGACCAAGGCCTCCCGCGAGGAGATGGGCGACACCGCGCCCTCGATGGAAGAGGCGATGCCCGAGGTGTTCCAGCAGTTCAAGACCGTGGTCGAGACGCTGGAGCGCCATTACCGCGACATGCAGGACATCGAGTTCACGGTCGAGCAGGGCAAGCTCTACATGCTGCAGACCCGCAGCGGTAAGCGCACGGCCAAGGCCGCCCTGAAGATCGCCGTCGACATGGCCGCCGAGGGGGTGATCTCGCGCGACGAGGCCATCGGCCGGGTCGAGCCGGCCTCGCTGGACCAACTGCTGCACCCGACCATCGACCCGACCGCCCATCGCGAGCTGATCGCCAAGGGCCTGCCGGCCTCGCCCGGCGCGGCCACCGGCAAGATCGTCTTCGACAGCGACGCCGCCGAAAAGGCGGCCGCGGCCGGCGAGGCCGTGATCCTGGTGCGTGAGGAGACCTCGCCCGAGGACATCCACGGCATGCACGCCGCGCGCGGCATCATCACCGCCCGCGGCGGCATGACCAGCCACGCCGCCGTCGTGGCGCGCGGCATGGGCCGGGCCTGCGTCAGCGGCGCGGGCGACGTGGCCATCTTCCCCAAGGAAGGCCTGTTCCGGGTGCGCGGTCGCGAGTTCAAGGCCGGCGAGACCATCACCATCGACGGCTCGACCGGCGAGATCCTGGCCGGTTCGCCCAAGATGATCGAGCCCGAGCTGACCGGCGACTTCGCCACCCTGATGGAGTGGGCCGACGCGGCGCGCCGCATGAAGGTCCGGGCCAACGCCGAGACCCCGCTGGACGCCAAGACCGCCCGCCAGTTCGGCGCCGAGGGTATCGGCCTGTGCCGCACCGAGCACATGTTCTTCGACGACACCCGGATCGCCGCCGTGCGCGAGATGATCCTGGCCGACGACGAAGCCGGCCGCCGGGCCGCCCTGGCCAAGATCGCGCCGTTCCAGAAGGCCGACTTCGTCGAGCTGTTCACAATCATGGAAGGCCTGCCGGTCACCATCCGCCTGCTCGACCCGCCGCTGCACGAGTTCCTGCCGCATACGGAGGAAGACGTGGCGGCCGTCGCCGAGGCCACGGGCCTGGACGCCGAAAAGCTGATGCGCCGGGCCAAGGAGCTGCACGAGACCAACCCGATGCTGGGCCACCGCGGCTGCCGCCTGGGCGTGTCCTATCCCGAGATCTACGAGATGCAGGTGCGGGCGATCATCGAGGCCGCCTGCGAGATCGCCAAGTCGGGCAAGGCCGCGCCCGTGCCGGAGATCATGCACCCGCTGGTCACCAAGGGCGAGGAGATGAAGTATCTGCGCGACCTGACCGACCGCACCGCCAAGGCGGTGCTGGAAGAGCAGGGCGTGGATCTTCAGTACACGGTCGGCACCATGGTCGAGCTGCCGCGCGCCGCCCTGCGGGCCGGCGACCTGGCCGCCAACGCCGCGTTCTTCAGCTTCGGCACCAACGACCTGACCCAGACGACCTTCGGCATCAGCCGCGACGACGCCGGCAAGTTCCTGGGCGCCTATATCGACAAGGGCATCTTCGACAAGGACCCGTTCGTGTCGCTGGATCAGGAGGGCGTGGGCGACCTGATCCGCATCGCCGCCGAGCGCGGCCGTGCGGCCCGTCCGGACGTCAAGCTGGGCATCTGCGGCGAGCATGGCGGCGACCCCGCCTCGATCACGTTCTGCGAAAGCGTCGGCCTGGACTACGTGTCCTGCTCGCCCTACCGCGTGCCGATCGCGCGGCTGGCCGCGGCCCAGGCGGCGCTGGCCAACAAAGGCTGATCTTCCAAAGGGGCTCGTTCGCGAGCCCCTTTTTCGGTCCGCCAACCTCTCTTTTCCACTCATCCCGGCGGAAACCGGGACCCAAGCGGCCTTGGCCGCTTGAGCGCCGCACGCTACTCCAGACTCGGCTTGGGTCCCACGTTCGCCGGGATGAGCGGAGGATAGAATGAAGCGGATCATGATCGTGAGCACGCTGCTGGCCGCGACGCCGGCTTTCGCTCAGACCGCCGGCCCCGCCCTCGACCTGCCGTTGTCCATCGACCTGGCCCGCGCGGCGGTCGACGCCTGCGCGGCCAAGGGCGCGGCGGTTAGCGCCAGCGTGGTCGACGACAAGGGCAATCCGCTGGTCGTGCTGCGCGCCCCCGCCAGTCCCAAGCCCCCGGTCGCCGCCCCGCGCAAGGCCGCCACCGCCGTCCAGTTCGACGCGCCGGGCAGCGCGATGGAGCCCCGCGAGAAGGACGACCCGGCCTTCGCCGCCCTGATCAAGGCCGAGCCGGACCGGCTGAACCCGCACGGCGGCTCGCTGCCCCTGCACAGGGGCGGCCGGCTGGTGGGCGGCCTGGCCGTGGCTGACACCTCGCATGAGACGGCCGACGCCTGCGCCCGCGAGGCCCTGGCCAGGTTCGCCGGCCAGGTGAACTGAGCCTTGGGCCTGGTGAAGGACATGTGGCGCGTCGGCCTGGTCCGCGCGCCGATGGCGGACCTGCTGAAGCCCGGCGCCCTGGCCGAGCATCCGGTGTCCTGGATCCCCGATCCCGGCCCTCTGTGCTTCCTGGCCGACCCGATGGGCGTCTGGCGCGACGACCGGCTCCATGTCTTCGCCGAGATCTACGACTATCGCGACCGGCTGGGCGCCATCGAGGTGCTGACCTTCGACACCGACCTGAACCTGCTGGGCCGCCAGCCCGCGCTCAAGGAGCCCTGGCACCTGTCGTACCCCTTCATCCTCGAGGCGGACGGCGAGACCTACATGCTGCCCGAGGCGCACAAGTCGGGGCGGCTGACCCTGTATCGCGCCGTGGACTTCCCGACGAGGTGGGAGCCGGTCCAGGCGATCGAGCTTGACCAGGTGGCCATCGACGCCACCCCGGTGCTCCACGACGGCCTGTGGTGGCTGTTCTACACCCCGGCCACGACCCGCGCCGAGAAGGTCAGCGCCCTGCACGTGGCCTGGGCCGAAACGATCACCGGCCCCTGGACGCCGCACGCCGGCAATCCCGTGCGCTTCGATCCCTCCAGCTCACGGCCGGGCGGCACGCCGGTCGTGGTCGACGGAGCGATCGTGCTGCCGATGCAGGACTGCCGCCAGACCTATGGCGGCGCCATCCGCCCGCTGCGGGTCACCACCCTGACGCCGGACCGCTTCGAGGCGGAGGCCGACGAACCGATCCTGCCGCCGTCCAGTTTCGGCCGCCTGACCGACGGGTTTCACACCCTGTCGGCCGCCGGCCCGGTCACGCTGATCGACGCCAAGCGCTTCGAAGTCTCGCCGCGCTCGCTGGCGCTGGACGTCCGGCGAGAATGGAAAAAGCGCGTCCCGGGAAGGGCGCGAACCGCTTGATCGCGGCCGGACTGGCTCGCTTGGCGACCACGGCGTCGAACACCTGCAGATAGGCCTCGGCGATCGGCCCGATTCGATAGCCGGCCACCGATCGGGCCAGGACCGCCGGATCGGGGGCCGGGGCGCTCAGCACCTGGCGCAGGCCTTCGGCCAGGCCGTCGACATCGCCGATCGCGGCGACGCGGCCGGCGTCGCTGTGGCCCAGCAGCTCTCGGGCGGCTGGGGTGCAGTCAGTGCTCACCACCGGACGGCCCGCGCCCAGGGCCTCGACGATCACCGCCGCATAGCCCTCGTACCAGGAGGTCAGCAGGAAGGCGCGGCCCGCCTCCAGCCACGGCCGGATGTCGGGGACATAGCCGGGTAGGCTGACCCGCTCGGCTACCCCCAGTTCGATGGCGAGGGTCTCCAACTCGGTCCGCCGTTCGCCTTCCCCGACGATCGCCAGCCGGGCGTCGGGATCGTCGAGCCTGGCGAAGGCCCGCAGGGCGACATCGAAACCCTTTTCCGCCACCAGCCGTCCGGCCGCCAGGATGAGCTTGCCTTCGGGCGGTGGGGTGAAGGCGTGGTCGTCGTCGAGGGCGGGCAGGGCGATGCGCTGAGTGATGCGCCGCCCCAGCACGTGGTTGGCGTCCTCGGTCATGCTGTCCGACAGCGAGATGGCCTGGTCAACGCCGGCAAACTGTCGGCGGGTTCGCAGATTGTAGGGGATCTGGGCCAGGGCGCCGCGCCCATGGCGATAGAGGGGCGTGCCGATCTGGGCGACCACGCCCGGCCGCTGGTCGGCCGGCAGGGCGTCGATGGCGGGCAGGATCGGCCAGTGATAGTTGCCGGGCGCGAACAGGATGTCGGGTCGGCTCCGGGCGACATAGGCGGCCGCGGCCCGCCCGAGGGCCTTGCGCGAGCCGGGGCCGCGCGGAAGGGGCGGATCAGCCTCGACCACCTGGACCTCGGCGTCGATCAACTGGGCCAGCGGGCCCTCGCGAGATCCGCAGAACAGGGTGACCTTGCGGCCCAGCGCCGCCCAGCGGTTAGCCAGCCGCACCGCGATCCGTTCCGACCCGCCCAACGGCAGGTCATGCAGCACGATGACAATCGTGCGCGCTCCGTCGCCCATTCCTGCCGTTCCCCGACTCGACGTGATGGCGCGTCGGGCGCGGCGAACCGCGGGCCTGCAAGCTCCACTATGAAAGAGACGCCGCCGGGCGGGGGGAACCGGAAAGGATTCCTGCGGCGGCCGCCTACTTCGCCACGCCGTCGCCGGCCGCCGTCAGGCGGGAAGCCTGGCCTTTTCACTCCACAGGTCCAGGTCGGGCTCGCGGCCGATCAGGGCCAGGCCCGAGGCGATGGATTCGAACTCGCCGCCGCTCTCGATCTTCGCCGTCCCGAACCGGCGCAGGAAGATCTGGCGCACGGCCGGCACGAACGAACTGCCGCCGGTCAGGAAGACCCGGTCGACGCCGTTCGGCCCCAGGCCCGAGCGCTCCAGCGCCTGGTCGACCGCCGTCTCGATGGCTTTCAGCTCCGGGGCGATCCAGCCCTCGAAATCGGTGCGCCGGACGGTCTTCTCGATCAGCACCGAGCCGGCTTCGAAGCGGAACGTCGCCTCATCCTGGCTCGACAGCGCCTCCTTCAGGGCCGAAACCGCGCGGTAGAGGGCGTAGCCGTGATTGTCGTCCAGCACCTCGATCAGCCGGGCGATCTTCTCGGGCTCCATGGCGGTGCGCTCCAGGGCCCGGATGTCGCGCATGTCCTTGGAGGCGCGCAGCAGGGCCAGCTGGTCCCAGCGGGCGAAGGCGGTGTAGTAGCGCTGGGGGATCGGCAGGCGGTTGTCGAACGCCTTGTAGAGGCTGCCCTTGCCCAGTTCGGGCGACACCAGCTGGTCGATGATCCGGTAGTCGAAGGCGTCGCCGGCCACGCCGACGCCTGACCGGGCCAGGGCGGTGGAGCGCAGCTTCCCGGCGTCCCGCTCGAAGCGCACGATTGAGAAGTCGCTGGTGCCGCCGCCGAAGTCGGCGACCAGCACCGTCGCGTCCTGCCGCAGCTGGCGGGCGAAGAAGAACGCCGCCCCGACCGGCTCGTAGGCGTAGCGGACGTCGGTGAAGCCCAGGCGCCGGAAGCCGGCCTCGTAGCGGGTCAGGGCCAGGGTCTCATCGGGATTGCCGCCGGCGAAGGTCACCGGCCGTCCGACGATCACCCGCGGCGGCAAGGTCTCCATGGCGGGCCCGCCGTGGGCCTTCAGCTTCAGCAGGAAGTCGGCCAGCAGGTCCTCGAACAGGTAGCGCTTGTTGAGGATCTTGGTCTCGGTGAAGGCGGCGCTGGCGGCGAAGGTCTTGAACGACTGGATGAAGCGGGTCTCCAGCGGGTCCTCGACATAGGCCTCGATCGCCCAGGGACCGGCCTCCGTCACCAGCTCGTTGGGCCGGCCGTTGGCCCCCATGACCGCGTGGAAGCTCAGGGCCGAGCGGAAGGCGAAGATCTCGCCGCCCGTCGTCGGGAACCTGACCAGCGTGGCCGGGCCGTCGCCATGGGTCATCGAGACCACGGTGTTGGTCGTGCCGAAATCGATTCCGATCGTCGTTTGCGGAACGGACGTCATGGGGGAGCCTGGGCGGGAGGAGGGCAGGGTTCCTAACGCCCCAGGCGCTGGCGTCAAGCGGAGTGGTCGCTTTGCGACGAAGAGCTCTTGGCGGCGCGCCTTCGATGGTCGAGCCTTGGCCATGCATCGCAGACGATTCCTGGCCGCCGCGGCCGCCGCCGCCGCCGTTCCCGCCTTCGCCCCGGTCGGGGCTCGCGCGCTCACGCCCGACGGGACGTTCATGGTCGACAGCCGCGTGCTGGGCGGCCAGCGCCGGGTCAATGTCGCCCTGCCGCCCGGCTATGCGCAGGGCAAGCGGCGGTTTCCGGTGCTCTACCTGCTCGACGGCGGCGTGGTGCAGGAGGACTTCCCCAAGATCACCGACTTCGTGTCCCAGATGGTGGCGGCCGGAACCCTGGCCCCGATGATCGTGGTCGGGATCGAGGGTGTTGACCGCAAGCATGACCTCACCCACCCGGCGACGTTCGCCAAGGATCGCGAGCTGCTACCCACCTCCGGCGGTTCGGCGGCCTATCGCCGCTTTCTGGTCGACGAATTGCGGCCGTGGGTGAAGGCGCGCTACCGCACCAACGGCGCCAGCGGGTTGATCGGCGAATCCCTGGCCGGCCTGTTCGTGGTCGAGACGTTCCTGCGCGAGCCCCGGGCCTTCGACGCCTATCTGGCCGCCAGCCCCAGCCTGTGGTGGGACGACCAGAGCCTGTCGCGCCAGGCTTCGACCCTGTTGGGGCAGGGCGGATTCAGAGGCCGTCGCCTCTACCTGTCGATCGGCGACGAGGGGACGACGATGCAGGCGGGCCTCGACCGGGTGGTCGCGGCGCTCAGGGCCGCCCCGCCCAAGGGCCTGGCCTGGCGCTACGAACCCATGCCGAACGAGCACCACAGCACCATCTACGACCCGTCCGCCAAGTCTGGGTTGCCCTGGCTGTTCCCGCCCCGTTAACGCGACTTTCACGCGCCCCGGCGAACCATCGTCCGCAAGTAAATCGAGCCGCGTCTCCCTGCGGAAGGCTCGACGGGGGAAGCGATGGGATTCGACGACCTGAAGATCTCGACCAAGGTGCTGCTGCCGGCCGTGATTCTGGCGGCGGCCGTCCTGGGCTGCACCGGCATGGGCGTCTGGCAGCAGAAGAGCCTGCAGGACGCCACTCGGGTCCTGGTCGAGCACCGCTCTCC
Source organism: Caulobacter sp. Root1472 (assembly GCF_001426985.1). Lineage (NCBI taxonomy): Bacteria > Pseudomonadati > Pseudomonadota > Alphaproteobacteria > Caulobacterales > Caulobacteraceae > Caulobacter > Caulobacter sp. Root1472. The sequence goes on from NZ_LMFX01000001.1 coordinate 51,712, forward strand.
GGCCGAGGTGCAGTCGGCCCGCTTCAGCCGCCGCCTCAGCATGATGGGCCATGCCGCCCACCGCGTGGTCACCTACGAAGGAACCTCCGACGCGGCGCGCTCGGCGTCCAAAGACCTCGACAAGGTCTATGGCGAGGGCAAGGACAGCCTGGACAAGATGGTCAAGGCCGACCCCTCCATCGCGCCGACCGCCGAGGGCTTCCGCCAGCGCATCGACGCCCTCTACGCCGATGGACGGGCGGCGGCCGACCTGGGCCTGGCCAATGACGACGTCGGCGCCATCGCGCGCCTGTCGGCCCTGGATCCGGCCATCGAGAGTCTGTCCAAGGACGCCAAGGCCTGGGGCGACGGCTATCACGTCGAGACCGACGCCCTGGTCGCCCACGCCAACCGCAAGGCCAACCAGGGCGCCCTGACGACCATGCTGCTGGGCCTGGCCGCCGCGATCGGCGGCATGGGCTTTGCGCTGTGGATCGGCGCGAGCAAGATCTCGCGACCGGTGGCCGCGCTGTCCAAGACCATGACCACCCTGGCCCAGGGCGACCTCGACGTCACGGTGGCCGGGGCGGCCCGCAAGGACGAGGTCGGGCTGATGGCCCGGGCCGTCCAGGTGTTCAAGGACAACGCCGCGGCCCTGCGGGCCTCGCAGGCCGAGCAGCAGCGGATCACCGCCGCCGGCGAGGCCGAGCGCCTTCGCAACGAGGCGGCCAGCCAGGGCGCGGCCCGGGACCAGGCCTTCGTCATGGAGCGGATCGCGGCCGGCCTGGCCCGGCTGTCGCGCGGCGACCTGACCGTGCGCGTCGTCGAGCCGTTCCCCGAGGGCTATGGCCAGCTGCGCACCGACTTCAACGGGGCCATGGACCACCTGGACCAGGCGATGGGCCAGATCCTGACGGCGGTTGGCGGCATCGGCCGTAGCTCCGACGAGATCACCGCCGCCGCCGACAACACCGCCCGCCGCAGCGAGCAGCAGGCCGCCAGCCTGGAAGAGACCGCCGCCGCTCTCGACGAGATCACCGCCACCGTTCGCCGTGCGTCCCAGGGCGCCAACGACGCCGCCCGCGTGGTCGGCTCGACCCGCGAGGACGCCGAGCGTTCCGGCGAGGTGGTGCGCGGCGCTGTCGCGGCCATGACCGGTATCGAGCAGTCGTCCCAGCAGATCGGCCAGATCATCGGGGTGATCGACGAGATCGCCTTCCAGACCAACCTGCTGGCCCTGAACGCCGGCGTGGAGGCGGCCCGGGCCGGCGACGCGGGACGCGGCTTCGCGGTGGTGGCCCAGGAAGTCCGGGCCCTGGCCCAGCGTTCGGCCGAGGCGGCCAAGGAGATCAAGACCCTGATCTCCACCTCGGCCGGCCAGGTCGGCCAGGGCGTCAAGCTGGTCGGCCAGACCGGCGAGGCCCTGGAAGGCATCGTGTTCAAGGTGGGCGAGATCGACGCCCTGGTGAAGGAGCTGGCCGCCTCGGCCGGCGAGCAGGCCACCGGCCTCAACGAGGTCAACGCCGCCGTCAACCAGATGGACCAGGGCGTGCAGCAGAACGCCGCCATGATCGAGCAGGCCACCGCCGTCAGCCACGCCCTGAAGACCGAGATCGGCGGCCTGGTGCAGATGATGGGTCGTTTCCAGGTCACCAGCGGCCACGCCTCGGCGGGCGTCGCGCCGATGCGCCGGGCCGGCTAGGATGGCCCGCCGCCTTGCCCGGGCGCGATGGATCGCCGTGTCGATCTGGTGCGGGCTGGTCCTGCTGCTGATCGGCATCGGGGTGTTCGTGCTGAACGAGCCGATACCGGTCTGATATCGTCGCATTGACTTCCCGGCCGGCCTCCTGTCGATACGCCGCTCAAGAGAGAGGGCCAGGGCCTTGGAAGACTTCGACGTCGTGGTGCTGGGCGCCGGCGCGGCCGGCATGATGTGCGCCATCGAGGCGGGCAAGCGTGGCCGCAGGGTGCTGGTGGTCGACCACGCCAAGGCCCCCGGCGAGAAGATCCGCATCAGCGGCGGCGGGCGTTGCAACTTCACCAACGTCAACACGGCGCCGGCCAATTTCCTGTCGGCCAATCCGAAGTTCTGCGTCTCGGCCCTGCGGCGCTATCGGCCGAGCGACTTCATCGCCCTGGTCCAGCGCTACGGCATCGCCTTTCACGAGAAGACCCTGGGCCAGCTGTTCTGCGACGGCTCGGCCCGGCAGGTCATCGAGATGCTGCTGACCGAGATGGACCAGGCCGGCGTCACGCTGCGCCTGGAGACGCAGGTCAAGGGCGTGGCCAGGGACGGGGCGGGCTGGCGCGTCAGCTTTTCCAACGGTCCGGTCGCCTGCCGCTCGGTCGTGGTCGCCACCGGCGGCAAGTCGATTCCCAAGATGGGCGCGACCGGCCTCGGCTACGAGATCGCCCAGCAGTTCGGCCTGAACATCGTCGAGACCCGTCCCGCGCTCGTGCCCTTGACCTTCGAGGTCAAGACCCTGGAGCGCCTGGCGCCTTTGTCGGGCGTGGCCCTGGACGCGGTGGTCTCCAGCGGCAAGACCAGGTTCGCCGAGGCCATACTGTTCACCCACCGCGGCCTGTCGGGCCCGGCGATCCTGCAGATCTCGTCCTACTGGCGCGAGGGCGGCGAGATCAGCGTGAACATGGCGCCGGGCGTCGACGTGTTCCAGGCCCTGCGCACCGCCCGCACGGCCACGCCCAAGCGGGCCCTGTCGACGGTGCTGGGCGAGATCCTGCCCAAGCGCCTGGCTCAGCTGATCGCCGAGGACGCCGGCGCCTACGGCAACATGGCCGACTGCTCGGACGTGCTGCTGCGCGGCGTGGCCGCGACGGTCAACGCCTGGACGTTCAAGCCGGTGGGCTCGGAAGGCTATCGGACGGCGGAAGTGACCCTGGGCGGCGTTGACACCGACGGCCTGGATTCGCGGACCCTGGAGGCCAAGGCGGTCCCCGGCCTGTACTTCATCGGCGAGGTGGTCGACGTCACCGGCTGGCTGGGCGGCTATAATTTCCAGTGGGCCTGGGCGTCGGGCTGGTGCGCCGGGCAGGCGGTTTAGCGACCGTCGACTTGCTCCCACCTAACCGCTTCGCGGTCTGTCCGCCCCCAGAGGGACGGGAGCCCATGGCGCGAGGCTCTTCCCCCTCTGGGGGGAGGGAGCGCCGAAGGCGCGGAGGGGGCAAGTGGTCACCCCCTCCACATCGACAACTACTTCTTCTTGAACGGCGTCTTGCCGCCCGGCTTCTTGCCGAAGGCGGGCTTGGGGCCGCCGAACGCCGGCTTGTCGCCGAAGGAACCCTTGACCTTGAAGGGCTTGGGGCCCTTGAACGGCTTGGCGGGGCCAGCGCCGGCGTCGGCGCGCGGCTTGCGGAACGGCTTTTCCGAGGTGGCGGCCGGATCGTAGGGCACGCTCTCGCGGTCGGTGCGCGGCGCGCGACGCGGCGCGGCCTCGGCGTGGGCGCGCGGGGCTTCGTCCCGCGGCTTGAACTCGCGCTTGGGAGCGTCCGAACGGGGGCCCTCCGCCCGGGGCTTGAAGTCGCGCTTCGGCGCCTCGTCGCGGTCGCGCGGCTTGTAGTCGCGCTTGGGCTCTTCGTTGCGCGCATACGGCTTGGCGTTGCTGACGCCGTCGGCGCCGAACGAGGACGGGCGCGGGGTGTGATCGCGCGAGCCCGGGGCGTTGGCGCGCGGGGCGCGGTCGTTGTCCCGGGGCGGACGCGGGGCGTATTCGCGGCGCGGCGCGTCGTTGTCGTCGCGAGGCGGACGCGGCGCGTACTCCTTGCGCGGGCCGGCGTCGCGAGCGGCCGGGGCCGTGGTCGGGGTGATGGTCACGTCGTCGCGCACGGTGGCCTGGACGGCCGCGCCGAACTTCACTTCCGCCTCGGCCGAGATCTCGAACTTGGTGTCGTAGTCGAAGATCCGGATCGAGCCGATGTCCTTCTTGGTGATGTGGCCCAGACGGCAGATCAGCGGGATCAGCCACTTGGGGTCGGCGTTGTTGCGACGGCCGGTGTTGAGGCGGAACCAGGCCGAGTTGCTCATGTCGGCGCGCGGTTCGCGTTCCGGACGGTCCCCGAAGTCGCCCCGAGGCGCGAAGTCGCGGTCGGCGAAGCGGTCGCCGCGATCATTGGAACGCTCACCGCGGGCCCGCGGGCCCGGATCGGCGCCGTGGCGCGGGTCGTCGTAGATTTCTTCCGGGGCCGGCAGCTTGGCGCGGCGGGCGCGGATCAGGGCGGCGGCCAGCTCTTCGGGCGTGCGCTTCTCCAGCATGGCCGCGACCAGGCCGGCGTCGTCCTCGTTCGAAGGCTCGGCGAAGATCGGGTCGTCCAGGAGGCGCTCCTGGTCCTTGGCGCGGATCTCGTCGGCCGTCGGGGCGCCGCCCCATTGACCTTCGACGCCGGCCGCCATCAAGAGCTGCTCGGCCTTGCGGCGGCGGGTGTAGGGCACGACCAGGGCGCTGACGCCCTTCTTGCCGGCCCGGCCGGTGCGGCCCGACCGGTGCAGCAGGGTGGCCTTGTTGACCGGCAGCTCGGCGTGAATGACCAGGCCCAGGTCGGGCAGGTCGAGGCCGCGGGCGGCGACGTCGGTGGCGACGCAGACGCGGGCGTGGCCGTCGCGCAGGGCCTGCAGGGCGTCGGCGCGTTCACGCTGGGAGAGCTCGCCCGACAGGCCGACGACGGCGAAGCCGCGCTCGCGCAGCTTGCTGTGCAGGGCGCGGACGCTTTCGCGCGTGTTGCAGAACACCAGGGCGCCGGGGCTTTCGAAATAGCGAAGCAGGTTGACGATCGCGTGCTCGGTTTCGTTCGGCGCGACGCGGACGGCGCGATACTCGATGTCGCGGTGCGGCTCGTTGCGGCCCAGTGTGTCGATGCGCAGGGCGTCGTTCTGGTAGCTTTTGGCCAGTTGCACGATCTCGCGCGCCAGGGTGGCCGAGAACAGCAGGGTGCGGCGCTCGGCCGGGGCGGCGTCGAGGATGAACTCCAGGTCCTCGCGGAACCCCATGTCCAGCATCTCGTCGGCCTCGTCGAGGACGGCGACCTTCAGCTCCGACAGGTCCAGGTGGCCGCGCTCGATGTGGTCGCGCAGACGGCCGGGCGTGCCGACCACGATGTGGGCGCCGAAGTTCAGGGCGCGCTGCTCGCGGCGGGCGTCCATGCCGCCCACGCAGTTGACGACCACGGCGCCGGCCTCGGCATAGAGCCAAGTCAGCTCGCGATTGACCTGGATGGCCAATTCGCGAGTCGGGGCGATGACCAGGCACATCGGGGCGCCGGCCTTGCTGAACTTGTCGGCGTCGCCGAGCAGGGTGGGGGCGGCGGCCAGGCCGAAGGCGACGGTCTTGCCCGAGCCGGTCTGGGCGCTGACCAGCAGGTCGCGGCCCTCGGCGTCGGCTTCCAGCACGGCGGCCTGGACGGGGGTGGGCTCGAGGTAACCTTGAGCGGCAAGAGCCCGCTCAAGAGCGGGGTGGGAGGCGGGGAAGGGCATACGGGTCCAGTTCGTTTCAAGCGGACGGCGCACACACAAACGCGCGCGGCCCGCACCACGACCAAATACGACCCCCAAACGGACCGTGTTCTTGGTCAATATCTTCAGAGAATAGACCGTTTCGGTCCGGATGCCGATGAGGGCGGGACAAAAGGGGTCTGATGGGCGGCCTAAGGAAGGCAAAACGCTTCGGAAAGCAAGGGCGCGGGCGAAATAAGTCGCCCGCGGCGCATTGGTCGCGGCGGGGGCGGCGGCGCTCGAGGCGCGCAAATCCGAAATGTCGGAGTCTTCCATAGATCGCGTCGGACCGCCCTTTCAGACGTCGCGTCCGGGAGCTAGGGCAGGCAAAATGGCTCGCCCCGCCGTCGCGGCTGGAGCGAGCACCGATGAAGCGTTAGCTGTAGAAAAAGAACAGATCGGCCGTCACGTCGGCCAGGCGAAGGCCGGCCACGCCGACCTCCGCGCCGACGCCTAGGTCGATCCTGATCCCGTCCCCGCCGTCGTGGATGTGGGGCAGCAGGGTTGCGTAGTCCACGATGCCCGAGCCGTTCACGTTCGTCAGGATGCCGATCAGGTCATGGTCAGCGCCCGTGGTGAAATCCATGATCTGGGAGATGTTCCACCCACTGCTGAAGTAGAAGCTGTCGGCGCCGGCGCCGCCGTAGAGCGTGTCGCGGCCGCCGCCGCCTTTCAACACGTCGTCTCCGCCCTGGCCGTAGAGGATAGTGCCGCCAACGTCATCGTCGCCTATCAGGGTGTCGGCGAAGTTTGAACCGGCGACGGCTTCGACGGACGTATAGGTGTCACCCTGCGCGTCGCCTCCCGAGCCGAGGCCCAAGGCGAGGTCGACGACGACGCCGGCATGGGAGTTTTCGTAGCGCACCATGTCGAGCCCGAAGCCGCCGTCCATCAGGCTGTTCGTCAGGTCGCCGTAGAACACGTCGTTGCCGTCGTTGCCGTAAAGGTGGTCGGTGCCGCCGTTGCCGACCAGACTGTCGTCGCCGCCGTTGCCGTAGATGACGTTGTCGCCCGCATTGCCGAATAGGCGGTCGTTGAAGTTCGAGCCCACAAGGCCTTCGATCGATATGAAACCGCTTGAGGAGAGGCCGATGTCGACCCCTTCCGCCACGTGATCATAGCGCGCGAGATCATAGCCCGGCCCGCCATCGACGCCGCCCTGGATCGCCCGGCCGACAAACAGGTGATCGTTGCCCTCGCCGCCATAGAGCAGGTCGTTGCCATCGGCCCCGCCGTACAGAGTGTCGTCACCGCCCAGGCCATAGATGATATTGCCCCAGGTGTCGCTTCCGGTCAGGAAGTCCGCGAAGTTGGACCCAACCAGACCTTCGATAGAGTTGAAGGTGTCGCCTTGCGCGTCGCCGCCGATGCCGGTGTTCGTCGTCAGATTGACGTTTACGCCGGACAAGGAGCCATCATACCGCGCCAGATCGAACTCCGTTCCGCCGTCCAGGACATCAGCGCCGGCGCCTCCGTAAAGGTGATCCCCGCCGGCGCCTCCGAAGAGCTGGTCGTTTCCGTCCAGACCCTCCAGCGTGTCGGCTCCCCCGAGACCATTGATGAGGTCATCGCCAGAACCGCCGACCAGATGGTCGGGGCCTTCAGTGCCATCGATAATCATGGTTTCACCCCAATGTTATCTGAGGTTGTGTGACGTTTACGGATCAAGATCAATAAGTGATCGAAAAAGGGGCAGTGTCTCACGTGAAGATCGATCGAGTTCGTCGCCAGCCCGGAAACGCAAAACGCCCGGGACTTTCGCCCCGGGCGTTTCGCCGACCTCTCCTTCGAGCAGGAGAGAATGGAGAGCCTAACGGCCGCGGACGCCGGTGACGGTCAGGGCGGCCTGGTTGCTGTTCAGCTGGCTGACTGCGCCGGCGACGGCGTCGCGATGGCAGGACGAGGCGGCCACGACGCGCTTAAGTTCGGCGAAGCTGTGGGTGTCGGCGCCGCAGGCTTGCAAGGCGGCGGTGTTGATGCGGCGCATCAACACTTGGGCGTCGCGGGGATTGTTGAGGTCAAGCTTGGACTTGGACACCGGGATGCTGATGGTTTCGACGCCGACGGGGGCGGCGACCGCGAACGGCGCGGCGGCCAGGGCCAGGACGGCGACGGTGGAGGCGAGCAGGATCTTCATGGGTCGACTTCCCTAGACTTTGGCGGCGTCTTGGGGCGCCGCTCGGCCCGATCGCGGGTCGAATCCGCGGACGGACCGGCTCGAAATCGCGCTTCGTCATCCTGCATCTGCTCAAAGAGCGTCCACGAAAAGCGAAAAAGGTCGACAAAACGGTCAAAAATCAAGCGAACGAAGCTTTTCGATCGCGAAAAGTCGAATTCATTTGAGGGCTTAGCGACGCTTGAGCGGCCCAAATGTGAAATGTCAGATTCTTTTATAGATCGGGCTTCAGGCGCCGGCCGGGCGGCCATCGCCGCCCTGAAACGCGAGGAGGCCGCCCCGACCTACAGGTCCAGGTCGTCGGCCGCGAACTCGGCGTTTTCCTGGATGAAGCGGAAGCGCAGCTCGGGCTTGCGGCCCATCAGGGTCTCGACCAGGGCCTCGACCGCCTCCTCGGAGCGGGGCAGGGTGATCTTAGCCAGGGTCCGCACCGCCGGGTCCATGGTGGTCTCCTTCAACTGGGAGGCCATCATCTCGCCCAGGCCCTTGAACCGGCCGATCTCGGGCTTCTTGCCCTTGAACGTCGTGGCCAGCAGTTCGTCCTTGTGGGCGTCGTCCCGGGCGTAGGCGCTCTTGCCGCCATGGCTGATGCGGTACAGCGGCGGCAGGGCCAGGAACAGGTGACCCTGGCGGATCAGGTCCGGCATGGTCCGGTAGAAGAAGGTGATCAGCAGGCTGGCGATGTGGGCGCCGTCGACGTCGGCGTCGGTCATGATGATGATCCGCTCGTAGCGCAGATCCTCTTCCTTGTACCGATTGCCGCCTTGGGCCCCCAGCGCCAGCATCAGGTCGCTGAGCTCCTTGTTGGCCGTGAACTTCTCGCCGCTGGCCGAGGCCACGTTGAGGATCTTGCCGCGCAGGGGCAGGATCGCCTGGTTCTTGCGGTTGCGGGCCTGCTTGGCCGAGCCGCCCGCCGAGTCGCCCTCGACGATGAACAGCTCGGCGCCGTCGACGGCGCCGGCCGCGCAGTCGGCCAGCTTGCCCGGCAGACGCAGCTTGCGGGTCGCCGAGGCGCGCTGGACTTCCTTGTCCTTGCGGCGCTTGAGGCGCTCCTCGGCCCGCTCGATCACGAATTCCAGCAGGGCCTGGGCGGCCTTGGGGCTGCCGGTCAGCCAGTGGTCGAACGGGTCGCGAAGCGCATTCTCAACGAAGCGTTGCGCTTCGCTCGAAGAGAGCTTTTCCTTGGTCTGGCCCTGGAATTCCGGGTTCTTGATGAACACCGAGATCAGGGCGCCGGCCTGGGCGATCACGTCGTCGGCGGTGATGATCGTCGCCCGCTTTTCGCCCTTCAGCTCGGCGTAAGCCTTAAGACCCCGGGTCAGGGCGGCGCGCAGGCCGCTCTCGTGGGTGCCGCCCTCGGGCGTTGGCACGGTGTTGCAGTAGGACTGCATGAAGCCGTCGTGCTCGCCGAAGCCGCGCGGCGTCCAGGCGATGGCCCACTCGACCGCGCCCGCCTCACCCTGGCGCTCGATGCGGCCGGAGAAGCTGTCCGGCGTGACCAGTTCCAGCCCCTTGGTGCGCTCGGCCAGGAAGTCGGCCAGGCCGTTGGGGAAGTGGAACGTGGCCTCGGGCGGGGTCTGGTCGTGGATCCGCGAGGGATCGCAGGACCATTTGATCTGCACGCCGCGGAATAGATAGGCCTTGGAGCGAGCCATGCGGTACAGGCGCGCCGGCTTGAAGCCGCAGCCCTCGCCGAAGATCTGGTCGTCGGGCTTGAACCGCACCTGGGTGCCGCGCTTTTTGCTGGGCTGGATCTTCTCGACCGGGCCCAGCGGCTTGCCGCGCGCGAAGCTCTGGCGGTGCTCGAAGCCGTCGCGCCAGACGGTGACCTCGACCAGTTCCGACAGGGCGTTGACGACGCTGGCGCCCACCCCGTGCAGGCCGCCCGAGGTCTCGTAGGCCTTGCCGCTGAACTTACCGCCCGCGTGCAGGACGGTCATGATCACTTCCAGGGCCGACTTGCCCGGATGCTTGGGGTGCTCGTCCACGGGCATGCCGCGCCCGTCGTCGCGGACCGACAGGTAGCCGTCGGCGTCGAGCTTGACCTCGATGGTCTTGGCGAAGCCGGCCACGGCCTCGTCCATCGAGTTGTCCAGCACCTCGGCGAACAGGTGGTGCAGGGCCCGCTCGTCGGTGCCGCCGATATACATGCCCGGACGCATGCGGACAGGCTCGAGGCCTTCGAGCACCTCGATCGAACTGGCGTCATAGCTTCCGGACGAGGCGGGCGCGGCCGGCGCGTTCGGCTTGGCCGGCGGCGGTGGCGGCGCGGCCGCGCGCGGCGCCGGCTCGGGGTGTGGCTCGCGGGCCGGGAACGGCGAGGCGGGAACCGGGGCGAGGGCGTCGTCGCCGAACAGCGAGAAGTTGGGATCGTCTTTGGAGGACATTAGGTGAACATGCGTCGATTCGGCGGGAGCGCCTCGTATGGGCTCTGCGTCGTCCCCTGAAAAGGGGCTGCGTGGCCGCGCCACGAAAACTGGCCGACGAGCGGGGGTGGCCGTTTGCCCCCGGGGGCGAGAGCGTGGCAATCTAGGATTGTTGATCAACAAGGAGCCGCCCCATGACCCCTCGCAGCCTGTTTTCCGCGCTCGCCGCGCTGGTGCTGCTGGGCTGCTCCAGCCCGGGCGGTGGTCAGCCGGCGCCGAATCCGCCGGTGTCCCACGCCCGGACGCCGGTGGCCGAAGGCGGCATGTGCGGCGGCTTCGCCGGCTTCCAGTGCGCCTCGGGCCTGGTCTGCCAGATGCCGGCCGGCCAATGCCACGTCGCCGACGGCGCGGGAACTTGCCGCAAGCCGCCCCAGGCCTGCACGATGATCTACGCCCCGGTCTGCGGCTGCGACGGCAAGACCTATCCCAGCGCCTGCAACGCCGCGACCCAGGGCGCCAGCGTCGCCAGCCAGGGCGAGTGCAAGGCCTAGGGAATCCGGCTGAGCCCCGGCTTGTAGGACCAGGCCTCGACCTCGACGCTCTGGATCAGGGCGGCCGCCCGAGCCTGGTCCGGACCGTCGCCGTGGGCGGCCGCGATCAACCCGGCCAGGTCCGTCGGCCGGCCGGCGAGGTCGGCCCAGGACCGGCGCGGGACCAGGACCATGTAGGCGCCGAGGTCGCCGCCGCCGGCCAGGCGGTACCACGTCCACGCCAGGTCGCCCTTGCCGGTCCTGGCGGAGGCCAGCAGGGCGGCCTCGAAGGCCGCGACGTCACCGGGCGCGACCCGCAGGGTGTAGACGTCGACCACAGGACTGGGCTGGCGGGCCTCCAGGTTGCGGACCGTGCTGAGCTCCGGCCACAGGACATGGGCCGAATAGGCGCGGGCCTTGGCGTAGGGCAGAACGCGGGTCGCCATGTCGGCGCCGTCGCCGGGCAGATCCGGGCGGGCGTCCATAGCGGCGAACGGGACGCCGAAGGTCCCGTCGACGAACAGGCCGGTGCGCGGGCCGCTGGTCACATACCAGCCGAACCAGGGCAGGGCGTCGGCATGGGCGGCGTGCCATTGCAGATGGGCCGCGTAGCCGGTCTCGAAGGCGGCCTCCTTTCCGCGATCAATGTCGTAGGTGAACAGGAACGCCGCCTGTTCGGTCTGGGCGCGGGCGGAGCCGCTCGCGAGGCCGGCGGTCAGGGCGATCGCCAGCGTCGTGTGCTTCCAGGTCATCGGCGCCTCCTTTGATTGCGCGACCGGTCTAGCGTCGAACGGCGTTCGGCAATATTTCGAACGGAGGCGGCTTTCATTCTGGATCTCGAAACGATGCGACATGTCGATCTACGGCGGGCGGCGGTGTTCCATGCCGTGGCGGCGGCCGGTGGCATCGCCGCCGCCAGTCCGCGCCTGGGCAAGTCGCCGCCGGCCATTCACCACGACATCAAAGCCTTCGAGCGCGAGATCGGCCGGCCGCTGTTCGAGCGGGTCGGGCGCGGCCTGCGCCTGACGGCCGCCGGCCAAGCGCTGTTCGAAACCGTCGGCCGGGCGCTGGACGAGGTGGAGCGCACCCGCGAGCGGCTGAGCCGCGCCGACCCCGCCCTGCGCCCCCTGCGCCTGGCCGTGGTCTCGGCCTTCGGACGCTATCGGCTCGCGCCGCGGCTCTATGCCGGCCTGCCGGCGGATCGCCCGATCGAACTGGTGTTCGGCGCGCACGAGACGGTGCTGTCGGCGGTGGCCACGGGGACCGTCGAGCTGGGCGTCACCTATCGGCCGGTGGTCGCCGCGCCGGTGCAGTCCATGCCGGTCGCCCGGGAGGAACTGGTGCTGGCCGCGCCGATCCGCATGGAGATCCCGCAGGACCTCGCCGGCCTCTCGCGCACCGCCTTCGCCACCTATGACGAATACGAGTTCGTGTTCGGCCATTGGTTCGAGACGGTGTTCGGCGCCCAGCCGGACGCCCTGCGGCGGCTGGACCACGCGGGCGAGATCGAGGAGGCCATGGAGAGCTGCGCCGCCGGCCGCGGGGCGATCATCGCGCCGCTGGACCTGGTCTCGTCGGCCGGCTGGCGCGACCGCGTGCGAATCGTGCGACCCGCCGGGCGGCCCCTCTGCTTCAACGCCCTGCACCTGCTGGGGCTTGGCGCGGCGCTGGCGTCGCCCGATGCTGACACGATCCGGTTCGTGCTCGCCGAGACTGGCGAGGGGGAGGAACCATGACGCATTCGCAGGACATCGAACGGCGCACGCTGATCGCGGGCGGACTGGCCCTGGCGGCCGTCGCCAGCCCGGCGCTGGCCCGGGCCAAGGAGGAGAACACGATGTACGGACTGATCGGCCAGATGAAGGCCGCGCCCGGCAAGCGGGACGAACTGGTGGCCATCCTGTCGGGGAGCACCGGCGGCATGCCCGGCTGCCTCAGCTATATCGTCGCCAAGGACGCCGCCGACGCCGACGCCCTGTGGATCACCGAGGTCTGGACCGACAAGGCCAGCCACGCCGCCTCGTTGCAACTGCCGGCCGTCCAGGCCGCCATCGCCAAGGCCCGCCCGATCATCGCCGGGTTCGGCCATCGGTTCGAGACCGTTCCGATCGGCGGTGTCGGTCTCGCGAACGGCTAGGCTTAGTTCTTGTCGCCGCTGGGCTGGTAAGTGTTCTCGTAAGTATTCTGCTTGCTGTGCAGGACGTTCAGGAAGGCCTGGTCGATCTGGCCGAAGGCCGGAGTCGCCTTGCTGTCGAGCGGCACCATCAGAACCGACTCTCCTGACGCCGACTTGTAGGTGAGCGTCGTATAGGCGGCCTTGTCGGTGTCGCCGTCCTCCTTGATGACGAACATCACCCCCGAGCCATAGGGCACGGTGTAGGCCACCTTGGGCGCGACCGGCGCCTTGAAATTGACCGGCAGCATGAAGGGGGCGCCGTGCAGCATCGGGCCGGCGCTGGTGACGACCGCGCCGTTCTTCAGGGCGACCTTCGACAGGTCGAAGGTGAAGGGCTTGGCGTTCTCGCCGTCGTTGACCACTCCGCGCAGCATGTAGATGCGCCACATGCCGTTGGCGTCACCGCCGCTCTTGTTCTCCAGGTTCCAACTCTGGGCGTTGCCCAACTGTTGATAGGAGACTTTGACAAGGTTCTTGTCGCACGCGCCAAGGCTCAGGCACGCTATAGCGATCACGGCCATGGCCGCGCGGCGAAGTAGAAAGGTCATTCAGGAGGCCCTCGGTTGAGTTCGATCACGAGACGCAACTGACGGATTTGATAACCTTCGGTAGAAATGTTGACAACACTCTTATCGCGAGCACCGAGGCGACGGGCGTGAAAAAGGCCCGCGGATCGCTCCGCGGGCCTCGTCCCTGGTCCTAGGCCGTGAGGCTTAGCACTTGTAGTACATGTCGAATTCGACCGGGTGCGGGTGCAGGGTCAGGCGCATGACCTCTTCCATCTTCAGCTCGATGTAGCTGTCGATGAAGTCGTCGTCCATGACGCCGCCAGCCTTCAGGAAGGCGCGGTCCTTGTCCAGGTTTTCCAGGGCTTCGCGCAGCGAGCCGCAGACTTCCGGGATCTTCTTCTGCTCGCGGGGCGGCAGGTCGTACAGGTTCTTGTCGGCGGCCGCGCCCGGATCGATCTTGTTGTTGATGCCGTCGAGGCCGGCCATCAGCAGGGCCACGAAGGTCAGGTACGGGTTGCCCATCGGGTCAGGGAAGCGCGCCTCGATGCGCTTGGCCTTCGGCGAGTCGACGTGCGGGATGCGGATCGAGGCCGAGCGGTTGCGCGAGCTGTAGGCCAGCTTCACCGGGGCTTCGTAGCCCGGCACCAGGCGCTTGTACGAGTTCGTCGTCGAGTTCGAGAACGCGTTGATCGCCTTGGCGTGCTTGATGATGCCGCCGATGTACCACAGGCACATGTCCGACAGGCCGGCGTACTTGTCGCCGGCGAACAGCGGCTTGCCGTCCTGCCAGATCGACTGGTGCACGTGCATGCCCGAGCCGTTGTCGCCGAACATCGGCTTGGCCATGAAGGTGGCCGACTTGCCGTAGGCGTGGGCCACGTTGTGGATCACGTACTTGTAGAGCTGCATGCGGTCGGCCATCACGACCATGGTGTCGAACTTCAGGCCGAGTTCATGCTGGGCCGGCGCCACTTCGTGGTGGTGCTTTTCCGGCTTCATGCCCAGCTCGCCCATGACGGCCAGCATTTCGCCGCGCAGGTCCTGGGCCGAGTCGATCGGGTTGACCGGGAAGTAGCCGCCCTTCGGACCCGGGCGGTGGCCCATGTTGCCTTCCGGATATTCCTTGGCCGAGTTGCCCGGCAGTTCGACGGAGTCGAACGAGTAGCCGGTGTTGTTCGACGAGGTGTTCCAGCGCACGTCGTCGAAGATGAAGAACTCGGCTTCCGGGCCGAAGAACACGGTGTCGCCGATGCCCGACGACTTGACGTAGGCCAGGGCGTTCTTGGCGATCGAGCGCGGGTCGCGGTTGTAGGGGGTGCCCGTGTCGGGGTTCACCACGTCGCAGAACAGCGCCAGGGTGGTCTGCTGGTAGAACGGGTCGATGATGGCGCTCGACAGGTCCGGACGCAGCTTCATGTCCGACTCGTTGATGGCCTTCCAGCCGGCGATCGACGAGCCGTCGAACATGGTGCCGTCGTTGAGGAAGTCGTCGTCGACCAGGTCGATGTCGAAGGTCACGTGCTGCAGCTTGCCGCGAACGTCCGTGAAGCGGACGTCGACGTACTTGACGTCCTTTTCCTTGATCAGGTCCAGGATCTGCTTGGCGGTGCTCATAGTTATCCCCTTTGAGCGTTAAGCGGTTTTCGGCCGGGCCTTAGACGGCGGACGGGCCGGTTTCTCCGGTGCGGATGCGGACGACTTCCGTGATTTCGGACACGAAAATCTTGCCGTCGCCGATGCGGCCCGTGCGGGCGGCGTTGGTGATGGCTTCGAGCGCGGGCTCCAACTGGCTGTCTTCGACCACGACTTCGACTTTGATCTTGGGGAGGAAGTCGACGACGTACTCGGCGCCGCGATAGAGCTCGGTATGGCCCTTCTGGCGCCCATACCCCTTGGCTTCCAGCACGGTCATGCCCTGCACGCCCATCTCCTGAAGCGCCTCTTTGACCTCATCCAGCTTGAAGGGCTTGATGACGGCTTCGATCTTTTTCATCAGACTTCTTTCACGCCCAAACGGCGCGGGCGCCGCTGACTGAGCGGCACGGAGCACGCCGGCCCTTGGGCTCACAAGCGGGCTGACGCGCTTTATCGTGCGAGTCCTGTCGAGTTCCGCTCATTGATCAATATTTGTGCAGGCAAAGCCTGAGGAATGATCAGTGCGCGTTTGGGCGGCCAAACCGCCTTGCGGGTGGTGATTGGCGGCCTAGGATCGTCGAAAGGTTGGATCCGAAGGCGAAGAACCGGGCGAAAGGCGCGGGGTTCGTGGCTGGAGAGGCCCGGGATCACCTTGCGGAAATGGCTGAAAATGTGTCGGCGATCCGAAAACTGCTGAGTTTTGTGGCGAAGGCCGAGGCGATCGGCGCGAGCGAGGCGGGGGTGGTTCTTGCGCGTTCGCTCACTCGAGCGGTCGGCGGCGCCCGCAGCCCGCGGGAAGCGTCGCAGGAAGAACCGGTCTCTCGCGCCGGTCGGGAAGATATTTCGAAGGGCGAGGAAACCGATGAGCCGCGTTCACATGATCCGCCATGGCCGTCCCGCCTCGACCTGGGGCGAGGCCGATCCCGATCCAGGCCTGGACGCCGTCGGGGCGGAGCAGGCCAGGGCGGTGGCGCGGACCCTGCTGGCCCTGCCGGAGCCGGAGCGACCGTCGCGGGTGATCAGCTCGCCGCTGCGGCGCTGCCGCGAGACCGCCCAGCCGCTGGCCGACGCCCTGGGCGTGGCGGTGGAGATCGATTCGAGGGTCGGCGAGATCCCGACGCCGGCCGCTCTGAACGCCCAGGACCGTCCCGGCTGGCTACGCCAGGCCTTCCAGGGCCGGTGGAGCGATATCCGGGGCGATCTCGACTATGCGGCCTGGACCCGCGAAGTGGCGCAAGGCGTGGCCTCGCACCCCGGCGCGGCGGTGTTCAGCCACTTCGTGGCGCTGAACGCGGCGGTGTCGGCGGCGACCGGCGAAGAGGCGGTGGCGGCCTTCCGGCCCGACCACGTGTCGGTGACGACGTTCGATGTGGTCGACGGCGCGTTGATCCTGGTCGACAAGGGCGGGGAGGCCTCCACCCAGGTCCTGTAGGAAGAGGAACCGCCGTGCCGCGCCAGATCATGACCGTCGCCGAGATGACCGCCGCGGACCGGGCCGCCGCCGAAGCCGGGACTCCGACGATCGTGCTGATGGAGCGGGCCGGCCGGGCGGCGGCCGAGGTCATCCGCGAGCGCTACGCCCGCTGCCCGACGGTGGTCTGGTGCGGCCCCGGCGACAACGGCGGCGACGGCTATGTGATCGCCCGGCATCTGCGCCGGCGCGGCTGGCCGGTGCGGGTCGAGGCCCTGGCCCCGCCGGCCAGCCCGGCGGCGCAGTGGGCCGCCGGGCGCTGGAAAGGCGAGACCGGGCCGCTGGTCTCGGAGCCCGGCTCGGCGGCGCTCTATGTCGACTGCCTGTTCGGCGCGGGCCTGTCGCGTCCGCTGGACGGCGAGGCCGACCGCCTGGCGCGGATCATGCCCGGCGCCGCGCGGATCGTCGCCGTCGACGTGCCCAGCGGCCTGGTCGGCGACACCGGCCGTCCGCTCGGCGAGCGCAGCCTGAAGGCGCAACTCACCGTCACCTTCCATCGCCGCAAGCCCGCCCACGTGCTGGCGGCGGGGCGAGCCGCCTGCGGCGAGGTCGTGGCGGCCGACATCGGCCTGGAGGAGACGGGGCAGGGGCGCCTGTTCGAGAACGATCCTGGCCTTTGGGCCGAGCGCTTCCCCTGGCCGGCGGCCGACGCCCACAAGTACGCTCGTGGGCGGATGATGGCCGTCAGCGGCGAGGCCTGGAACACCGGGGCGGCGCGGCTGGCGGCGCGCGGGGCCTTGCGGATCGGCGCGGGGGTGGTGACCGTGCTGTCTCCGCCAGGCGCCCTGGCCGTCAACGCCTCCCACCTGGAGGCGATGATGCTGGCGCCGTTCGAAAGCGAGTTCGACCTGCAGACCCGGGCCGAAAAGGCCGACGCGGTGGTGATCGGGCCGGCGGCGGGGGTAGGGGAGGCGACCATGCGCCACGTCTTCGCCCTGGCCCGCAACGGCGCGGCCCTGGTGGTCGACGCCGACGCCCTGACCAGCTTCGCCGACGATCCGGCGGCGCTGTTTTCGGCGCTGGACCGCGACGACGTGCTGACCCCGCATCCGGGCGAGTTCGAGCGGGTCTTCCCCGGCCTGCTGGCCGCGTCGCCCGAACGGATCACGGCGGCGCGTGAGGCCGCGCGGCGGGCCGGGGCTGTGGTGCTGCTGAAGGGCTCCGACACCGTCGTCGCCGCGCCTGATGGCCGGGCGGCGGTGGGGCTGAACGGCGCGCCCTGGCTGGCGACGGCGGGGGCGGGCGACGTGCTGGCCGGCTTCATCGCAGGCCTGATCGCCCAAGGCATGGAGAGCTTCGAAGCCGCCTGCGCCGCCGCCTGGATCCACGCCGAGGCCGGCGCGGTTCATGGCCCGGGCCTGATCGCCGAGGACCTGCCGGGCCTGGCGCCATCGGTGCTGCGAAAGCTGTGGGAGGCGCGAGAGCGCTAGCTGTCCTGGCGGATCAGGACGACCTGGCGGCGCACGCCCTCGTCGAACAGGGAATCGCTGATCGCCTGCGCCGTTTGGAGGGTTCGTTCCTTCACGGTGTCGATGAAAAGGACCCTGGCGCCGTGCCTCACGGTCCAGCCCTTGTCGCTTTCGACAACCTCGATGGTTTCCATGGCGCGCGCTCGCTGGACGAAGTCAGACGCAAACCCGGCCAGGGCCAAAATCGTTCCGCGCCAAAATGTCTTGGAAGGTGAAACACCGGCCCGGGCGTCAGTCGGGGGGGCATGGCCCGGGCCGGTGTAGATCCAGGGCGTTCTGAACAGCCGCGGACATCATCATAACCGGCGGGCCGGGAAGTTGTTCCGGGCGTGGCGAGAAATATTCGAACTTTCGAGCATGTCCGCGACAGGCCGGACTCCGGCGCAAATCGCCTGGCGACTTGCCAAGCCGCCCGGGCATGTCTAACCCGCTCCGGCGCATCGTGCGGATGTGGCGAAACTGGTAGACGCACCAGATTTAGGTTCTGGCGCCGAGAGGCGTGGAGGTTCGAGTCCTCTCATCCGCACCACTTCGCCGGGCCCCTGGTCCGACGAAGCGCGCCGCCTGGCGGGACTTTCGTCTCGCGAGGACGCCAATGCCCTTGGATGGTCGCCAAACGCGTGACATAAGGGCGCTCTTTCGCCGCCCCGGTGACGTGGGCGGCTTTGATGTTTTGACCCCTGGGGCGGACGACGGGCGCGGGCGCCCAAGAGCCGAGAAGCTAAGAATGTCGATGCAGATCGTTGAAAAGTCGGGCGAAGGCCTCAGCCGCGTTTATGGCGTGACGGTGCCCGCGAGTGAACTCGCCACGCGTCTCGAAGCCCGGATCGCCGAGGTCGCGCCCCAGATGAACGTCAAGGGTTTCCGCCCTGGCAAGGTGCCGACCGCCCACGTCCGCCGCCTCTACGGCAAGGCCCTGATGGGCGAAGTCATCGAGGCGACGCTGAACGAAGGCGCCCAGAAGGTCCTGGACGACAACAAGCTGCGCCCCGCGGGCCAGCCGGACCTGAAGCCCTCGTCCGACATGGACAAGGTCCTGGCCGGCGGCGAGGACCTGGCCTTCGAACTGGCTGTTGAAGTGATGCCGGACTTCGAGCCGATCGACCCCGCGTCGATCGAGCTGACCAAGCCGGTGTACAAGGTCTCGGACGCCGAGGTCGACGAGGCCCTGGCCGACCTGGCCAAGCAGGCCCGCACCTATGAGCCGCGCAAGGGCAAGTCCCTGAAGGCCAAGGACGGCGACCAGCTGCTGATCGACTTCGTCGGCACCATCGACGGCGTGGCCTTCGACGGCGGCACGGCCACCGACGCCGAGCTGACCCTGGGCTCGGGCCAGTTCATCCCCGGCTTCGAAGACCAGCTGGTCGGCGCCAAGCCGGGCGACGAAGTCACCGTGAAGGTCGACTTCCCGGCCGACTACCAAGCCGCCAACCTGGCCGGCAAGGCCGCCGAATTCGCCACCACCGTCAAGGAAGTGCGCGCCCCGGTCGACGCCGAACCCGATGACGAACTGGCCAAGCGCCTGGGCCTGGCCGACCTGGCCGCCCTGAAGGACCTGCTGAAGTCGAACCTGGAAGGCCGCTACAGCAATTCGTCGCGCTTCAAGCTGAAGCGCGCCCTGCTGGACGTGCTGGACACCAAGCACGACTTCGCCCTGCCGCCGCGCATGGTCGACGCCGAGTTCGCCGGCATCTGGCAACAGGTCCAGGCCGACAAGACCCAGGGCGGCCTGCCGCCCGAGGACGAGGGCAAGACCGAGGACCAGCTGAAGGACGAGTACAAGAAGATCGCCGAGCGCCGCGTGCGCCTGGGCCTGGTGCTCGCCGAGATCGGCCGCAAGAACGACGTGGCCGTCACCGAGCAGGAACTGGCCGACGCCATGATGCGCGAAGCCCGCCAATACGGCGCGCAAGCCCAGCAGGTGTTCGACATGTACCGCCAGCGCGCCGACCTGCAGGCCGCCCTGCGCGCCCCGATCTACGAGGACAAGGTCGTCGACCTGATCTTCGGCAAGGCCAAGATCGAGGAAAAGGAAGTCTCCAAGGAAGAGCTCCTGGAAGAAGACGACCTGCCGGAAGGCTACGGCGGCTAAGCCTCCGTCCATCGACGAAAAACGGGGCGCGATCCGCGAGGGTCGCGCCCTTTTTCGTGCGTGATGCGGGGGGGCGGCTCCTTGCAACCTGTTAAGCGCCACGCGATATGCGTTGGCGACGGCGCGCGGGGGCTGATTCGCGTTCGCGCCGCCCAGACACAATGAAAAGGGCGATCCCTATGTATGATCCGATGGCGACGGCGATGAACCTCGTGCCGATGGTGGTCGAACAGACCAGCCGCGGCGAGCGGGCGTTCGACATCTTCTCCCGTCTGTTGAAAGAGCGGATCATCTTCCTGACCGGTCCCGTCGAAGACGGAATGGCCAGCCTGATCTGCGCCCAGCTGCTCTTCCTGGAGTCCGAGAACCCCAAGAAGGAAATCGCCATGTACATCAACTCGCCGGGCGGCGTGGTGACGGCCGGCCTGGCGATCTACGACACCATGCAGTACATCAAGAGCCCGGTCTCGACGGTGTGCATGGGCATGGCCGCCTCGATGGGCAGCCTGCTGCTGACCGCCGGCGCCGCCGGCCAGCGCATCGCCCTGCCGAACGCCCGCATCATGGTCCACCAGCCGTCGGGCGGCTTCCGCGGCCAGGCCTCGGACATCGAGCGCCACGCCGAGGACATCATCAAGACCAAGCGCCGCCTGAACGAGATCTACGTCAAGCACACCGGCCGCACCTATGAGGAAGTCGAAAAAACCCTCGACCGCGACCACTTCATGAGCGCCGAGGAAGCCAAGGCCTGGGGTCTGATCGACCACATCAACGAAAGCCGCGACGCCTCGGAAGACAAAGCCTAAGGCTTCGAGCCTTTTGCGAAAAGGGAAAGCCGCCGGCCGCAAGGTCGGCGGCTTTTTCATGGTCGGACCTCGCCGCCGAGGCTGGGGCGGCCTCAAACCTTTCGGGCCGCTGCTATCGCGGAAGGCGACCCTTGAAAGCTTGGCCTTTCTGCCGCATCTGTCGGACAGGGGGCGCTTATGGCTTTGAAAGTTTCGTTGCTGGTTTCGGCGTGCGTGCTCGTCGCGACCTCGGCCTTTGCGCAATCACAGGAGATCCGGCGTGGTCCCGCCCCGGCCTGGGCGGTCGCATCCTCGCCGATGCCCGTGCCGGAGACCGCCACCGGGGCGGTGTTCTTCCGTCGCCAGGATGCGGAAATCCATCTGAGCGACAAGGGCCAGGCGCAGTACCTCGGCTATCGCATCAGGATTCTCCAGCCCAGCGCGCTGCAGCTTGGCAATATCTCGATCGCCTGGGACCCGGCGGCGGGTGCTCCGATCGTCCATGGCATCAAGGTCTTTCGCGACGAGCAAGTCATCGACGTTCTGAAGGACGCCACCTTCGAAATCCTGCGCCGCGAGGATCAACTGGAGGCGGCCAAGCTGGACGGGATGCTGACGGCGGTTCTTCGCGTTCCCGACCTTCGCGTCGGCGACGAGCTGGAGGTCGAACTGACGACGTTCCAGCGCAATCCCGCCCTCGGGAGCAATCAGTCCGGCTTGCTCCTGCTCGGCCCCAGTCCGTCGCCAGGCCGCTATCGCCTAGGATTGAGCTGGGACGAGGGCCACAAGCCCGACTTGAAGATGACGGCCGACATGACGGCGGCTATGCAGAACTCCGAGCGGGCCGTCGAATTCCGCTTCGACAATCCGCCGCTCCAGTCCGCACCGACCGATGCGCCGATCCGCTACCAGTGGCAGCGCGTGGTCGAATACAGCGATTTTCACGACTGGTCGGCGCTTTCGCGGCATTTCGCGCCGCTGTACGCGACGGCGTCCGTCCTTGCTCCGGACTCTTCGCTCAAGCGCGAGGCCGCTCGCCTCCGCGCCGCGCAGGCGAGCCCCCTGGATCGCGCCGGCGCCGCGCTGAAATTGGTCCAGCAGAACGTGCGGTACATCTATGTGGGCCTCAATGGCGGCAATCTGGTCCCCGTCTCCGCGGACGAAACCTGGAAGCGCCGCTATGGGGATTGCAAGGGCAAGACCGTACTCCTGCTGGCCCTGTTGCGTGAGCTGGGCATCGACGCTGAGGCCGTGCTCGTCAATTCCAGCGGCGTCGACGACGGCTTCGATCAGCGCCTGCCCATTCCGCAGTTGTTCGATCATGTGCTCGTGCGCGCCCATATCGACGGCAAGGTCTACTGGCTGGACGGCACACTGCCGCCGGTCGCTTCGCCCAGCCCGCAGCCTGTCCTTCCGGTCAAATGGGTCCTGCCCCTGACCGCGCAGGGCGCTGACCTCGAGCGACTGGAATGGCGCCCGGCCGCGACGCCCGAGCAGATCAGCCTGTTCGAGATCGATGCGCGCGCGGGTTTCGACAAGCCGTCGCGGATCGTATCCACCGAAATTGTCCGCGGTCTCCCGGCCCTGGAACAGCAGGTGCAATTTTCTTCGGTCAGTGAAGGCCAGTTGCTCGAGCTCTTCCGCCAGAACGCGACCGGCGGTGTCTGGCAGACGATCGATGACGTCAAGTGGCGCTATGATCAGAAGGCGGGCGCGAGCATCCTGACGATCAGCGGTACGGGGACCATGGATTGGGACGACGACGGGCCCGGTGAAAGGTCCCTGGCGCTTCCTGGAGGCGGGTTCAACCCGCCTGAGCGGCGGGCGAGGGCGGATCACAAGGACGTGCCCTACTACACCAAGCCGGAATACACCTGCCACGTCACGACGGTGCGACTGCCGAGCTCGACCCAGCCCAACCAATGGTCTTCCGGTAAAAGTTACGATACACGCATTTTCGGGCGCAACTATCATCGGGCTTGGGAGCTTCGCGACGGCGCAATTCGCATGATCCGCGGATCACGGGTGGAGCAGCCGGAGATCGATTCGGCCACCGCCCAGCGCGACAACGGACGGATCGCAGCGTTCGATAACAGCATGGGCTGGATCTTCTATCGCCCTTCGACGCGCAAGAGCGCCGTGGGAGATGGAGAAACCGTCCCCGCAACCTATGACTTCGACTGGACGGCCAGCGACGTGCCCTGCGTGTCCGCTCCGAAGAACTGAGCTTGTTCCCATCGCTCCCGGCGTGGTTCTGCAACAAAAACAACGCCCCAAACGCACTTATCCTCCCTCTCTCACGCCGGCGCATAATCACTGCACCACAAGGCGATGGGGAGGGCGCTAAGGCCTGCGACCTTCGCGGCCTTGGGGTGCGGTCGAGCGGGAAGCGCTCGTCGGCGGCGGTTTGCTCCCAAGGCGGACCGCGACCTGTATCCCTCTGGAGCCGGCCGGGCCTGGAACACAAAAACGGCGTGGGGTGCAAGGGCTGGCGAGGGTCAAGGCGGGCGGTGACGCCCGCCGCAAGGGACGGGGCTTCGTGGGCCTCGCCCTCCCGTCGGGGGCCAAGACCGGCGAGGTCCGAACAGGGCCGATCGCCGGACGCTCCCGGATAACGACCGCGCGGAGCGTCGGTCCTGGTCGAAACGGTATTTTTCTACAAAGCTTCCGGGCCCGGCCCGGCGCTCCGCCTCCCTCCCCAACTTCAGCGGCCCGCCGCGTGAGGCGGCGAAACCGCGTCCACCGTTGGGGACAGGCGCATGCGCCTGTCCCCGTCCGCGCCAAGGAGAGGCCAATGCGAAGATCAGCCCGGCTTGCCCCTGAAAATGCGGTAGCCCCTCTCGTGGGCGATCGCCAGCATCTCGCGGTCGCCGGAGGTGTCGCCATAGGCGGCGGCCAGGGACAGATCGTCGCCGAACACCTCGCGCAGCCGCACGACTTTTTCCGCGCCCCGGCAGTTGGGGCCAAGCAGAGGCCCCAGCACCTTGTTGTCGGGATCCAGGGCCAGGCGCGAGCCGATCAGCAGGTCGGCGCCCAGGCCGCGGGCGAACGGCGCGACCACCACGTCGGGCGAGGCGGTGACGATCACCAGTCTGGCGCCCTTGGCCCGCCAGCGGCGCCAGACCGCGAGGGCGTCGGGACGGAACAGCCTGGGGGCTTCGGATTCGGCGAAGGCGCGGGCCTCGCGCTCCAGCTGCTCCAGGGGCAGGCCGCGCAGGAACTCGCGAATGGCGGCGGCCTTGATCTTGCCGCGGTTGCGATCGAACAGATATCCGACGGCGGCGGGGAAAAGGCGCACCATGCCCATCAGATGGCGGGCGGGGCTGACCCGCCACTTCAGGAAGGCGGTGAAGCTGTCGCGAACCGTGAGGGTGCCGTCGAAGTCGAAGGCGACCAGGGGCGGCCCCTCGTGCAGGTCCCCGGTCATCCCCGTGGAGGCCGACAAGCCCTTGGCCATCAATGAACGTTTCGCCATTCGTCTCCGCGCTCGCGCGCCCCGCAACCTTGCCGGCCTTGCAACACGATTCCGCCTTGGCCGCCTAAGGCCATCGCCAGGTGAAGCGAACGAGCGTCCGGGTTGTTCAAGGCGGGGCTTTTTGACGCGCCCCCCGACGGAGCAAACGACGGGCGGCTTGCGTTGACGCTCGTGGACGCCATTTTAGAGAGGAATTCCATGAAACCGTACGCACCATCCACGAACTTGGGGGCTGTAAATCGGCTCCAAGGCTTGTGCCGTGCGCCCGGATCGGGGAATGTCAAGGATTAGACAACTCCCGGCGGATATCCTGCTGCTTCGGTGGCGAGATAGGCGCTAAGGAGTCGGTGGTTTCGGCTTTCGGCCTGGACCGCCCTAGCGTGAGAAGCGACCATGACGAAAGCCGCGAGCGGCGACACCAAGAGCACTCTCTACTGTTCTTTCTGCGGAAAGAGCCAGCATGAGGTGCGTAAGCTCATCGCGGGGCCGACGGTGTTCATCTGCGATGAATGCGTCGAGCTTTGCATGGACATCATCCGCGAAGAGCACAAGATCGCCTTCGTGAAGTCCAAGGACGGCGTGCCCACGCCGCGCGAGATCTGCGAAGTCCTGGACGATTACGTGATCGGGCAAAATCACGCCAAGAAGGTGCTCGCGGTCGCGGTGCACAATCACTACAAGCGCCTGAATCACGCCTCGAAGAACAACGACGTCGAGCTGGCCAAGTCGAACATCCTGCTGGTCGGTCCGACCGGCACCGGCAAGACGCTGCTGGCCCAGACCCTGGCCCGAATCATCGACGTGCCGTTCACGATGGCCGACGCCACCACCCTGACCGAAGCCGGTTATGTGGGCGAGGACGTCGAGAATATCGTGCTCAAGCTGCTGCAAGCCGCCGACTACAACGTCGAGCGCGCCCAGCGCGGCATCGTCTATATCGACGAGATCGACAAGATCAGCCGCAAGTCCGACAACCCGTCGATCACCCGCGACGTGTCGGGCGAAGGCGTGCAGCAGGCCCTGCTGAAGATCATGGAAGGCACTGTCGCCTCCGTGCCGCCGCAAGGCGGGCGCAAGCATCCGCAGCAGGAGTTCCTGCAGGTCGACACGACCAACATCCTGTTCATCTGCGGCGGAGCCTTCGCGGGCCTGGAGCGCATCATCTCGGCGCGCGGCCAGGGCAAGTCGATCGGCTTCGGCGCCAAGGTGGCGGACCCGGAGGAGCGTCGCACGGGCGAGATCCTGCGCGGCGTCGAGCCCGACGACCTGCAGCGCTTCGGCCTGATCCCGGAATTCATCGGCCGCCTGCCGGTGATCGCCACCCTGGAGGACCTCGACGAGGCCGCCCTGGTGAAGATCCTGACCGAGCCGAAGAACGCCTTCGTCAAGCAATACCAGCGCCTGTTCGAGATGGAGAATATCGGCCTGACCTTCACCGACGACGCCCTGCACGGCGTCGCCAAGAAGGCCATCGCCCGCAAGACCGGCGCGCGCGGTCTGCGCTCGATCATGGAAGGCATCCTGCTGGAGACCATGTTCGAACTGCCCAACTACGAGGGCGTCGAGGAAGTGGTGGTCAACGCCGAGGTCGTCGAAGGCCGGGCCCAGCCGCTGCTGATCTACGCCGAGAAGAAGGGCGGGGCGGCTTCGGCCTGACCCTCGTCAAAACGGCTCTGAACGAGGCGCGTCCGGCTCCGCCGGGCGCGCCTTTTTCATCACACGGGACCGCCTTGCGTTGTGACGCTTCCCTTGGATCAACCGGCGCGAAAGGTCCGCGGCGGCAAAACCTGGGCGTCGCGAGCCCTGCGCCAGCATGGATCGTGCGTTGTGGAGCCGGGCAGGGGGCATGGCCGTTGCACCTTGACCGCTTCACCGCGACCCGTCGCCGCTATCAGGCGAGCACGCTTGAACCGTGTTGCAAAAGGTCCACATAAATAACGACCATCCGCTCAGTCCCGAGCGGACGGGTCGTACGACTCAGGCGCATCGTCTGGGTGACGGCGGCCCGCGTGGCCGAGCGCGAGTGCAACGCGCCGGCCAGGAGTAGAGAGCATCATGTCTGAGATTCGTACGCTTCCTGTGCTGCCCCTGCGGGACATCGTGGTGTTCCCGCATATGGTGGTCCCGTTGTTCGTCGGGCGTGACAAGTCCGTTCGCGCCCTCGAAGAGGTGATGCGCGGCGGCAAGGAGATCCTTCTGGTCACCCAGAAGAACTCGGCCGACGACGATCCGGCCCCGACCGACATCTACGATGTCGGCGTGCTGGCCACCGTCTTGCAACTGCTGAAACTGCCCGACGGCACCGTCAAGGTGCTGGTCGAGGGCAAGGGCCGCGCGGCCGTCGTGCGCTTCACCGACCAGGAGGCCTATTACGAGGCCCAGGTCGGCGAGGTGAACGAGGACCAGGGCGTGGGCCCCGAGGCCGAGGCGCTGTCGCGCGCCGTGGTCGAGCAGTTCGAGAACTACGTCAAACTGAACAAGAAGGTGCCGCCCGAGGCCCTGGCCTCGATCCCGCAGATCGCCGAACCCGGCAAGCTGGCCGACAGCATCTCGGCCCACCTGTCGGTCAAGATCGGCGACAAGCAGCACCTGCTGGAAATCTTCGACGTCGTGAAGCGCCTGGAAAAGGTCTTCGCCCTGATGGAGGGCGAGATCTCGGTGCTGCAGGTCGAGAAGAAAATCCGCTCGCGCGTGAAGCGCCAGATGGAGAAGACCCAGCGCGAATACTATCTGAACGAGCAGATGAAGGCGATCCAGCGCGAGCTGGGCGACCCCGACGATCAGCGCGACGAACTGATCGAGCTCGAGAAGCGCATCAAGAAGACCAAGCTTTCCAAGGAAGCCCGGGCCAAGGCCGAGGGTGAACTGAAGAAGCTGCGCAACATGAGCCCGATGTCGGCCGAAAGCACCGTGGTCCGCAACTATCTGGACTGGATGTTGTCGATCCCGTGGGGCAAGGCCAAGACCAAGAAGATCGACCTGGTCGAGGCCGAGGCGGTGCTCGAAGAGGACCACTACGGCCTGGAGAAGGTCAAGGAGCGCATCCTCGAGTACCTGGCCGTCCAGGCGCGCACCAACTCGCTGAAGGGCCCGATCCTGTGCCTGGTCGGCCCTCCCGGGGTGGGCAAGACCTCGCTGGGCCGTTCGCTGGCCAAGGCGACCGGTCGCGAGTTCGCCCGCATCTCGCTGGGCGGCGTGCGCGACGAGGCCGAGATCCGCGGTCACCGTCGGACCTATATCGGCTCGATGCCCGGCAAGATCATCCAGACCATGAAGAAGGCCAAGACCACCAACGCCTTCGTCCTGCTGGACGAGATCGACAAGATGGGCAGCGACTATCGCGGCGACCCGTCCTCGGCCCTGCTGGAGGTGCTGGACCCGGCGCAGAACTCGACGTTCGGCGACCACTATCTGGAAGTCGATTACGACCTGTCGCAGGTGATGTTCGTCACCACCGCCAACAGCCTCAACATGCCCCAGCCGCTGCTGGACCGCATGGAGATCATCCGCATCCCCGGCTACACCGAGGATGAGAAGGTCGAGATCGCCAAGCGCCACATCCTGCCCAAGCAGATGAAGGACCACGGCCTGAAGGCGGCCGAGTTCGTGGTGCCCGAAAAGGCCATCCGCGACCTGATCCGCTACTACACCCGGGAAGCCGGCGTGCGGTCGCTGGAGCGGGAGCTGGGGGCCCTGGCGCGCAAAACCGTTCGTGACCTGGCCCGTGAAAAGGTCGCCACGATCACGATCGACGATGAGCGCCTGGCCAAGTATGCGGGCGTCAAGAAGTACCGCTACGGCGAGACGGACGAGATCGACCAAGTCGGCATCGTCACCGGTCTGGCCTGGACGGAGTTCGGCGGCGACATCCTGACCATCGAAGCCGTGAAGATGCCGGGCAAGGGCCGCATGACGGTCACCGGCAACCTCAAGGACGTGATGAAGGAGTCGATCTCGGCGGCCAACAGCTACGTCCGCTCGCGGGCGGTGCAGTTCGGCATCAAGCCGCCGCTCTTCGAGAAGACCGACGTCCACGTGCACGTTCCGGACGGCGCCACGCCCAAGGACGGTCCGTCGGCCGGCAGCGCCATGGCCCTGGCCATCGTTTCGGTGCTGACGGGCGTCCCGATCCGCAAGGACATCGCCATGACCGGCGAGATCACCCTGCGCGGCCGGGTCACGGCGATCGGCGGCCTCAAGGAAAAGCTGCTGGCGGCTCTGCGCTCGGGCGTGAAGACGGTCCTGATCCCTCAGGAGAACGAGAAGGATCTGGCCGACGTCCCGCAAAGCGTGAAGGACGGCCTGGAGATCATCCCGGTGTCCACCTTCGACGAAGTGCTGAAACACGCCCTGGTCGGCCCGCTCACGCCGGTCGAATGGCGCGAGGAAGACGAGCCGATTGCTGCGACTGCGAAGGTCGAGGATGGCGACAGCGACGCTGTCCTGACCCACTAATAGCAACTTATCGTCGATAACTTGGGCGGCGCGGAGTATTTCCGCGCCGCCTTCGTTTGACGGGCCGTCTGAACCCCGCATACTCCCGGTCGAGCGAAGCGGCGTGAGCTGTAGCCAGCGCCGCCGCTTTCATGCTGGGAGAAGAACATGACCACAAAGGCCGAACTCGTCACGGCGATCGCCGAAAAGGCGGGCATCAACAAGAACCAGGCTAAGGACGCTCTCGAGGCTTTCATCGACGCCGTCACCACCTCGCTGAAATCGGGCGAGGACGTGCGCCTGGTCGGCTTCGGCACGTTCAAGGCGGTCGCCCGGGCCGCCGGCACCGCGCGCAACCCGCGCACCGGCGAGACCGTCAATCGTCCGGCCTCCAAGACCGCCCGGTTCCAGGTCGGCGAAGGTCTGAAGACCACGCTGAACGGCTGATCCAGTAAACAGATTTCGAGGGCGGGCCGCCACGCAGGCGTCCCGCCTTTTCTATGCAGGACATTTCCGAGCGGACGGGGTATCTCCCACATCCCCGTCCGTCTTGGCTTCGTCCGCCTCGCACAGACGGGCTTGAAGGTCCTGGGGGCGGTTAGCTCAGCGGTAGAGCGTCTCGTTTACACCGAGAGGGTCGGGGGTTCGATCCCCTCACCGCCCACCAACATCAGCGCGACAAACCAGGGTTCGACAGGCGAGGACTTTCGCCATCGCCGCCCGCACGGATCGGGTATGGCCGCCGAACCCGCCGACATCACCGTCACCCGCCTTGTCTGGACCGACCGCCTTCTCGACCAGGTGGAGACGCCCAAGGGGGCCCTGCGCATCACCCTGGGCTTGGGCTCGGGCCTGGCCCGGCGAGCCTGCGATCCGCCGGGCGTCGTCTGGGCGATCGGGGATCGTGGTCCCAACATCAAGGTCGGGGCGGCGGTCGAGGATCACGGCCTGGCGTCGCTGTCAGGCCTGGCCGAGCTCGAAGGAGCCAAGATCATGCCGCACCCGGCGATCGGGCCGACGCTGGCCCAGCTTCGGGTCGAGGCCGACAAGGTGGTTTGTCTCCAGGTGCTGCCGCTGCGCGACGCGACGGGCGCGGCCTTCGACGGTCTACCGGGACCCGGCGGCGATCTGGCGGCGATGGAGCCCGCCTTCGACCTGTCGGGCGCCCCGCTGGCGCCCAGCCTTTCCGGCGGCGACACCGAGGGGGTCGTGGCCCTGGCCGACGGCACCTTCCGGGTGGCCGACGAATACGGCCCCTCGATCCTGGTCGTGGGCGCCGACGGCGTGGTCGTGGCGCGCTGGGTCTCGAAAGGCGAGGGCGCGGCCCTGTTCGGCGCGGCCTATCGCGTGGAGGACGTGCTGCCGGCCCTGTCGGCCCGCCGGCGTCTGAACCGCGGCTTCGAAGCCATTGCCCTGTCGCCGGACGAGACGCGGCTGCACGTGATCCTGCAGAGCCCGCTGGCGCCCGAGGACGAGGTCGCGGCCGAAGGGCGTGGCCGCGCCCGCCTGTGGACCTTGGACGCCCAGACTGGCGTCTCGCTTGCCGAACATTTCTATCCGTTTGACGCGCCGGAGACGTTCCGCCGCGACGCCGCGGTCGGGCCGGTGGGGCCGGAGGACCTGAAGATCTCGGAGGCCGTGTCGCTGGGCGGCGACCAACTGCTGGTCCTGGAGCGGATCTCCCGCACCTCGAAGCTCTATCGCGTGACGCTGGACGCGCCGGTCCTGACCAAGACCCTGGTGCTGTCGACCGATGACTGGCCGCAGATCGACGCCGACCTGGAAGGCCTGGTCCTGCTGTCGGACAGCGACCTGCTGCTCAGCACCGACAACGACTTTGGGGTCGAGGGCCGGGAGACGGCGTTCTTCAGGGTCAGCTTCCCCGCCCCGCTCGCCGACGGCGAGCAGGTCACGGGCGGAGGGGGAGCCCCATGGTGAAGATCCTGGACCGCCGGGCGCTGAACCGGGCGCTGCTGGCGCGCCAGCACCTGTCGCGGCGCGCCGACCTGTCCGTGCCGGAGGCGCTGGAGCGGCTGATCGCCCTGCAGGCCCAGGCCGCCCAGGCGCCGTATTTCGCGCTCTGGACCCGGTTGCAGGCCTTCGCGCCGCAAGACCTGTCCGAACTGTTGGAAGGCTTCAGCTTGGCGCGCGGCACGCTGATGCGCGGCACACTGCACATCGCCGCCGCCGAGGACTTCGCGGCGATCCGGCCGCTGATCCAGCGTGGCCTGGACCGGTTCCTGACCGAAGGTGGCGTTTGCGGCCGCGCCTTGGCCGGGCTGGACCAGGCCGAGATCATCGCGGCGGCGCGCGAGTTGCTTCGGCGTGGGCCGCTGACCACCGCCGGGCTTCGCGACGCCTTGGCTGCGCGCTGGCCGGGGCGCGATCCGCAGGCCTTGGTCATGGCGGCCCGCATTCACCTGCCGATGCTGCAACTACCGCCGCGCGGGCTATGGGGGCGGAGCGGCCAGCCGACGCTGGCGGCGATGGAGGATCGGCTGGCCGCGCCCGAGCGCGGCTTGGCCTTGGCCGACCTGGTGCGGCGCTACCTGGCGGCGTTCGGGCCCGCCAGCGTCGCCGACGCCCAGACCTGGCTGGGCCTCAGTCGCCTGGCGCCCACGTTCGAGTCGCTCCGCCCGCTCCTGGCGGTTTTCCAAGGTGAGGACGGGGTGGATCTGTTCGACCTCCCCCACGCCGAGCGCCCGCCGGGCGACGCCGAGACGCCCCTGCGGTTCCTCGGCGAGTTCGACAACGTGCTGCTGGCCCACGAGGATCGGACGCGGATCATGTCGGCGGATCACAAGCGCCGGCTCTACACGCCCAACGGCATCCTGCGGGCGACGGTGCTGATCGACGGTTTCACGGCCGGGCGGTGGCGCATCGAGGACGGCAAGACGGCGTCGGTGCTCCACGTCGACCTGTTCGCCAAACCGACCAAGGCTGTCGCCACCGCCCTGGCGGACGAGGGCGAGCGCCTGCTGGTCTTCGCCGCCAAGCACGCCGGCGGCGAAGTCCGGATCGAGGTCGCCGAGACCTAGGCCGCCAGCGCCTCTAGCGCGGCGGCCGCGTCGCGGGCGGCCTCGTCGGCGCGGATCGCCGCGCCCAGGGTCTCGGCGGCGGCCTTGAACGCCGGCTCGTCGAGCAGGCGACGCACGGCGGCGGCGATCTGGTCGGGGCCGGCGTCGGCCGGCAGGGTCAGGCCGGCGCCGCGATGGGCGACGCGGGCGGCGTTGTCGTGCTGGTCGCGACCCATCGGCAGGCACAGCAGCGGAACCCCGGCCATCAGCGGCCTCAAGGTCGAACCATGGCCGGCATGGGTGACGAACAGGGCCGCGCCCTTCAGCAGATCGCCGTGCGAGGCGCTGCGAACGACGGCGACATTGTCCGGCGCCGCGAACTCGGCCGGATCGATGGTCGGGCCGGTGGTGACCACGCCGCGCACCGGCAATCGGCCCAGGGCGGCGAGGATCGCGCGCAGCACCGGCTCCTGCGCCTGGTAGAGGCTGGAGAACGACACCACCACCAGCGGCGCGTCGCCGGACGGCGTCGGGAACGGCTCGACCCAGGCCGGATCGGCCAGGTAGGGCCCCACATGGACGAAGGGGGCGGGCAGGGGCTCGGGGGCGAAGTCGAAGGCCTTGCTGGTCGCCAGGAGGACGGCCTTGGCGACGTCGAGTTGTCCGAACAGGTCGCTCAGGGGCGGCAGACCCAGAGCGGCCCGGGCGGCGTTCAGGTCGGGCAGGCCGGCCTGGAAGAAGCTTCGGCCCATCTGGCCAACCATGGCGTGCATGGCCCGTTCCTCGTCGCTGGTCGCCGGCAGCATGCCGGCCCCGAACGGCGGCGCGCCAGGCATCGTCGGCAGCGACCAGATGTTGGCGGCCAGCAGGGCCAGAGGCAGGCCGCGGGCCTCCGCCGCGGCCATCGAGCCCAGCAGCAGTTCCTGCGACACCACCACGTCCGGCCCGAAAGCGTCGATCGCCACCAGGGTGTCGTTGGCGTAGGCGAGGGCGGGGCCGGCCATCACCCGCTCAAGCAGGCGGTGGATCACGGCCAGCGGATTGTCGGCCTCGTAGTCCTTCAGCCGGTCGTCGTCGCGAGTCTTGCTGGTCTGGAAGGGCGCGGTGGTCCAGGCGCGGAACGGCACGCCCAGGGCGGCGGCGTCGGGCGCGTTGCACGGGTCGCTCAGCGTCAGCACGGCGTGGCCGCGGGCCGCCAGGTCGCGGGCGACCGACAGCATGGGCTGCACGTGGCCGCCGCCTTCCCAGGTGGTGAACAGATAACGCGCCATCAGGGACCCTCGACCGCCTTCGCATCGCCTGCCTACGCGGTCCGAACGAGCCTTGCCATAAGCGCTCAAAGTGATATCACTTTGAAATCAACCCTGGAGGACTCCATGTCCGACGCGCCGAACATCAATCGCTCGACCGAACGCGCCTATGGCGGAATCGGCGGCGGGCTGCCGCTGATCTTGCTTCCGGTAATGCTCGCCGCCGCCGTCTGGGCCTTCTCGACGGGCGGCGTCGCCGGTCCGGTCGGCGGCGCGGTCCTGATCGTGCTCTTCCTGCTGACCAGCTGCGGCTTCTATGCGCTGCAGCCCAACGAAGCCTATGTCGTCACCCTGTTCGGGACCTATGTCGGCACCGACCGGCGGACCGGCCTGCGCTGGGTGCTGCCCTGGTACGGCCGCAAGAAGATCAGCCTGCGGGTGCGCAACGTCACCAGCGAAACCCTCAAGGTCAACGACAAGCGCGGCAACCCGGTCGAGATCGCCGCCAACATCGTCTGGCGGGTGTCGGACACCGCCCAGGCCCTGTTCGACGTCGACGACTATGCTGCCTTCGTGCACATCCAGATTGAGACGGCGCTGCGCGAGACGGCCTCGCACTACGCCTACGACCACGACGACAGCGGCGAACCGACCCTGCGGTCGGACGCGGACCATGTAAGCGAGCGCCTGCGGACGGACCTGCGGGGGCGCACCGCCGTGGCCGGCGTGTCGATCGACGAGACGCACCTGATGCACCTGGCCTACGCGCCCGAGATCGCCGGTTCGATGCTCAAGCGCCAGCAGGCCGAGGCCGTGCTGGCCGCCCGCCGCACGATCGTCGCCGGCGCGGTCGGCATGGTCGAGAACGCGCTGCAGCAGCTCAGCGAGCGGGACGTCGTCGTCCTGGACGATGAGCGCAAGGCGGCGATGGTGTCCAACCTGCTGGTGGTGCTGTGCGCCGACCGCGAGGCCCAGCCCGTGGTCAACACCGGCACGCTGTACGGCTGATCCGTTGGCCGCGTCTCCATCCGATGCGTCGAAAGGCGGGCGCCGCGCGTTCCTGATGCGCGTACGCCCCGAGGTGCTGGCCGCCGTCGAAACCCTGGCGGCGGCCGAACTGCGCAGCGTCAACGCCCAGGTCGAAATGCTCCTGCGGGAAGCGCTCTCGCGGCGCGGTGCGTTGCGGGCGCTGGACACCGCTCCAGCTTCGGAGGAACCTCCGTCCCCGTGAGTGTCTTAAGGCTCTGCGACCGTGTCGGCGGGAGCGGCTGACAAGCGAGGTTCCGGCGTGATGGATTTGAGGTTTGATCGGCTCTCGGCGTTCAACGAGGCAGAAGAACCCCTGTTCAAGGCGGTCCGGCCCGGCGGAAAGCCGGTCAGGCTGGTCGACACCACGATGCTCTATGCGCCCCGTAGCGGCGGGGTTCGGCGCTATCTGAACTCCAAGCGGGCCTGGATCGCGGCGAATCGGCCCCAGGTTCGGCACACCCTCGTGGTGCCCGGCCCCCGGGATGCTCACGACGGGCACGGACGGGTTTCGATCTATGCGGCGCCTCTGCCGTTCGGCGACGGCTATCGCTGGCCGGTGGTCAAGAACGCCTGGATGGAGCGACTGATTCGTCAGCGGCCGGACATCATCGAGGCCGGCGATCCGTACACGCCCGGATTGGCGGCCCTGAAGGCGGGCGACGCCCTGGGCGTGCCTGTGGTGGGTTTCTGTCACACCGACCTGGGCGCGCTGGCGGCGCTGCACATCGGCGAATGGGCCGAAAAGCCGGTGCAGAAGCGCTGGGCGGCGATCTACCGCCAGTTCGATCAGGCCGTGGCCCCCAGTCAGTTCATCGCCGGCCGGCTGATCGAGGCGGGCGTCAAGAACGCCATCGGCCTGCCGCTGGGCGTCGACACCGACATCTTCAATCCTGGTCGCGGCGATCGCGAAGCCCTGCGCCGCCGTCTGGGCCTGACCAGCCGCCATCGGATCCTGGTGTTCGCCGGCCGTCCGGCCAAGGAGAAGAAGCTGGACGTGCTGGTCGAGGCGGTCGAGCGCCTGGGCGACCCCTATGTGCTGCTGTTCGTGGGGGCGGGCGCCGGCGCGCCGCCCAGCGACCGGGTGATCTGCATGGACTACCAGCGTGATCCCCAGAGCCTGGCGGCGGTGCTGGCCGGCTGCGACGCCTTCGTCCACGCCAACGACAACGAGCCGTTCGGCCTGATCGTGCTGGAGGCCATGGCCTGCGGCCTGCCGGTGATCGGCGTGGCGGCCGGCGGCGTGGCCGAATCCGTGGACGAGACGGTCGGGGCCCTGGCCACGGCGTCGGAGGCCCGCGCCTTCGCCGAGGCGGTCGAGTCGGTGTTCGCGCGCGACGTTCCGGCCCTGGGCCGCGCCGCCCGCCAGCGCGCCGAGCACCGGCACGGCTGGGACCCGGTCTTCCGCAAGCTGTCGGCGATCTATGGTCGACTCACCGGCTGCACCGCGTTCGAAGACGCGCCCGAACCCGCGGCCGAGCTGGTCGGATGGGCCTAGGCTGACCTAAGCGGCCGCTTTCGTCAGCGCGCCGCGCACCTGAGCCAGGATCTCGTAGGATCGTTTCCGCGCCGCATGGTCGTGGATTTGCGAAGCGGCCATCAGTTCGTCGGCGCCGGTGAGGTCCAGCACCTTCTGGATCTTGGCGCGGACCGTGTCGGGCGCGCCGATCGCCGAATAGCGGAAGGTGTGGTCCAGTCCCGCGATCTCGGCGTCCGAGGCCACATCGCGGATGTCGTCCACCGGCGGCGGCAACAGGCCCGGATTGCCGCGCCGCAGGGCCACGAACTGCTGTTGGCTTGAGGTGAACAGGCGGCGGGCCTCGTCGTCGCCGTCGGCCGCGCAGACCCCGATGCAGACCAGGACATAGGGCTGGGCCAGCGCTTCGGACGGCTTGAAGGTGCGCCGATAGACGGCGATCGCCTCCATCAGCTGGTCGGGCGCGAAATGGGCGGCGAAGGCGAATGGCAGGCCCAGGGCGGCGGCCAACTGGGCGCTGTAGGTGCTGGAGCCGAGCAGCCACAACGGCACGTCCTGGCCCTCGCCCGGCACGGCGCGCACCGACTGGCCGGGCTGGGCCGGCTGGAACCAGCCCTGCAGCTCGACGACGTCCTGAGCGAAGCTGTCCACCGCGCCCATGTAACGGCGCAGGGCCCGCATGGTGGCCTGGTCAGTGCCCGGCGCGCGACCCAGACCCAGGTCGATTCGGCCGGGATGGAGGGCCGCCAGGGTGCCGAACGCCTCGGCCACCATCAGCGGCGCGTGGTTGGGCAGCATGACCCCGCCCGAGCCGACGCGGATGGTCGAGGTGCCGGCCGCCACGTGGCCGATGACCACGGCGGTCGCGGCGCTGGCGATTCCCGGCATGTTGTGGTGCTCGGCCAGCCAATAGCGGTGATAGCCCAGCCGTTCGGCATGGCGGGCCAGGTCCAGGCTGTTTTGAAGCGCCTGGCCGACGGTGGTTCCTTGCGGGACGGGGGCCAGGTCGAGGACGGAAAAGGGCAGGGGATGGGCGTGCGACATGCACGCTAGATCGGAACGCGGAAGGCGAACCTCAAGACGATCGGTTCGTTCTAGCCGGGCCGCCGGGATCTGTGCAGGGATCGCCGTGGATCATTTCGCCTGAAGGGCGACCAGGAACGGAGACCGTCATGGCGTTGAAATGCACCCATCTCGACCAGATCCAGGATGTGACGCCCGGAACGGCCGGCTGCGAGGAGTGCCTGAAGACGGGCGATTCCTGGCTGCACCTGCGGCTGTGCCGGACCTGCGGGCATGTCGGCTGCTGCGACCAGTCAAAAAACAAGCATGCGACCAAACATTTCAAGGCCACCGCCCACCCGATCATCGAGGGCTACGACCCGCCCGAGGGCTGGGGCTGGTGCTATGTCGACGAGGAGTTCTTCGAATTCGACGCGCCGACTCCGCACCCGGGACCGATTCCGCGATTCTATTGAGGCGCGGCGAGTCCATGGCCTGACCGCGAGGACTGCAAGGAGAAGGGGAAGTGGCGCGAATGACGGGACTTGAACCCGCGACCTCCGGCGTGACAGGCCGGCGCTCTAACCAACTGAGCTACATCCGCGTCGGGCGCGAACCAATGTCCGGCGCGGTCGTTCCATAGACTGCCTGGCGGTGGGAAGCAGCCAACTTCAGGGAAGGTGGCGCGAATGACGGGACTTGAACCCGCGACCTCCGGCGTGACAGGCCGGCGCTCTAACCAACTGAGCTACATCCGCATCAGGCTCCGCCGAAGCGAAGTGCGACCCGCCGTGCGGCGAGGGGCGTCTGATATGTCGGGCCGATGGGCGTGTCAACGGCCATGTCGCGGAAGCTGTGAGTGAATGCCAGTTGCGACCGTTTCTCAATGTGTCCGAGGCGTTTGAAGCGCTGGCGACACTGAGCTACAACCCGCTCGATTCAAGCCAAGGGCTGTCATGAACGCCTTCCTTCTCCAGTATCTGCCGATCGTGATCTTCCTAGGGATCGCGGCGGTCATCGGCATCGCCTTCATCCTCGCCGCCGCCGTGCTCGCCCCCAAGGCGCCGGACCCGGAAAAGCTGTCCGCCTACGAATGCGGCTTCAACGCTTTCGACGACGCGCGCATGAAGTTCGACGTCCGGTTCTACCTGGTCTCGATCCTGTTCATCATCTTCGACCTGGAAGTGGCCTTCCTGTTCCCGTGGGCCGTTTCGCTGATGAAGCTGCCGCACGACGTGGCCGCCTTCGCCTTCTGGTCGATGCTGGTCTTCCTGGGCGTTCTGACTGTCGGCTTCATCTACGAATGGAAGAAGGGCGCCCTCGAATGGGAGTGATCGTTCCCCCCAACAGCGCGGCCCCCAGCTCCCCGCTCGTTCCCGCGGGCTCGGCCGCGCGGTCGACGGTGCAGGGCTATGACCCCAAGCTGCACGACCCCTATTTCGACGGCCTGTCGGGCCAGCTGGCCGACAAGGGCTTCGTCACGGCCGCCGCCGACGACCTGATCACCTGGGCCCGCACCGGCAGCCTGATGTGGATGACCTTCGGCCTGGCCTGCTGCGCCGTCGAGATGATGCACTCGGCCATGCCGCGCTACGACCTGGAGCGCTACGGCTTCGCGCCGCGCGCCAGCCCGCGCCAGTCGGACGTGATGATCGTCGCCGGCACCCTGACCAACAAGATGGCCCCGGCTCTGCGCAAGGTCTACGACCAGATGCCCGAGCCGCGCTACGTCATCTCGATGGGCAGCTGCGCCAACGGCGGCGGCTACTACTATTACAGCTACAGCGTCGTGCGCGGCTGCGACCGGATCGTGCCGATCGACATCTATGTTCCCGGCTGCCCGCCCACCGCCGAGGCCCTGGTCTACGGCGTGCTGCAGCTGCAGAAGAAGATCCGTCGCACGGGGACGATCGAGCGATGACCGACGTTGTCACCACCGAAGCGGTCCTGTCGCCGCTGGAAGCCCTGGGCCAGGCGATCGTCGCCAACTCGGCCGGCGCGATCACCGCGTTCCACGTGGCGTTCGGCGAACTGAACCTGCTGGGCCCGTCCAACCGCGTGGTCCAGGCCCTGACCTATCTGCGCGACCATCCCGACTACCGCTTCCACCAGCTGGTGGACCTGACGGGCGTCGACTATCCGGAGCGCGAGCGCCGGTTCGACGTGGTCTATCACCTGCTGTCGCTGGTGAAGAACCATCGCGTGCGGTTCAAGGTCCAGACCGACGAGGACACCGCCGTTCCCAGCGCCACGCCGGTGTTCCCGGTCGCCGACTGGTTCGAGCGCGAAGCCTTCGACATGTACGGCATCTTCTTCGACGGCCACCCCGACCTGCGGCGGATCCTGACCGACTACGGCTTCCACGGCCATCCGCTGCGGAAGGACTTCCCGATGACGGGCTATGTCGAGGTCCGCTACGACGACGAGCTGAAGCGCGTGGTCTACGAGCCCGTGAAGATCACCGAGTTCCGCGCCTTCGACTTCCTGTCCCCGTGGGAGGGCGCCAAGTACGCCCTGCCGGGCGACGAGAAGGCCGAGAAGCGGGCAGGGGACGCGTAAGAGTCATGACTGGTTCCAATTCCCCCGCCGCCGCGACCGACTTCTTCCACGAGACACCGCCGTCGCTGCCTGCCGTGCCGGAAACCCCGGTGCGCAAGTTCAACATCAACTTCGGCCCGCAGCACCCGGCCGCGCACGGCGTGCTGCGCCTGGTGCTGGAACTCGACGGCGAGATCGTCGAGCGCGTCGATCCGCACATCGGCCTGCTGCATCGCGGCACCGAGAAGCTGATGGAGGCGCGCACCTACCTCCAGAACATCCCGTACTTCGACCGCCTCGACTACGTGGCGCCGATGAACCAGGAACACGCGTTCTGCCTGGCCATCGAGAAGCTGCTGGGCGTGGACGTGCCCAGGCGCGGCAGCCTGATCCGCGTGCTGTTCTGCGAGATCGGCCGGGTGCTGAACCACCTGCTGAACGTGACGACCCAGGCCATGGACGTCGGCGCCTTGACGCCGCCGCTCTGGGGCTTCGAGGAGCGCGAGAAGCTGATGGTGTTCTACGAGCGCGCCAGCGGCGCTCGCCTGCACGCCAACTATTTCCGTCCGGGCGGCGTCCACCAGGACCTGACCCCCTCCCTGATCGACGACATCGAGACGTGGGCGAAAGCCTTCCCGAAGATCTGCGACGACATCGAGGGCCTGATCACCGACAACCGCATCTTCAAGCAGCGCAACGTCGACATCGGCGTGGTCAGCAAGGAAGACGCCCTGGCCTGGGGCTTCTCGGGCGTGATGGTGCGCGGTTCGGGCATCGCCTGGGACCTGCGCCGCAACCAGCCCTACGAGTGCTACAACGAGTTCGAGTTCGACATCCCGCTGGGCAAGAACGGCGACTGCTACGATCGCTACCTGTGCCGCATGCAGGAGATGCGCGAGTCGACCAAGATCATCCTTCAGGCCATCGAAAAGCTGCGCGCCACGCCCGGCCCGGTGCTGACCGAGGACAACAAGGTCAGCCCGCCGCGCCGGGCTGAGATGAAGCGGTCGATGGAAGCCCTGATCCATCACTTCAAGCTCTACACCGAAGGCTTCCGCACGCCGGAAGGCGAGGTCTATGCGGCCGTCGAGGCGCCCAAAGGTGAGTTCGGCGTCTACGTGGTCAGCAACGGCACCAACAAGCCCTACCGTTGCAAGATCAAGGCGCCCGGCTTCTCGCACCTGGCGGCCATGGACTGGATGAACCGCGGCCACCAGCTGGCCGACGTCTCGGCCATCCTGGGCTCGCTCGACATCGTGTTCGGCGAGGTGGATCGGTGAGTCTCGAAACCATCGCCCTCGAAAAAGTGGCCCAGGCCCAGCTCGACGCCTACAACGTCCAGGACCTGGACGCCCACTGCGCGCATTTCACCGACGACGTCGTAGTCGCCGGCCTGAACGGCGAGGTGGCGCGCACGGGCATCGAGGCCTATCGCGCCTGGTACGCGGCCGCGTTCGCGCAGTTCCCGAACAACAAGGCCAAGCTTCTCAACCGCATCGTGGTGGGCGCGAACGTGATCGATCACGAGCACGTCGACCGCGGCAACGGCGACGCGCCCTTCCAGGTCGCCGCCATCTACACCTTCAGGGGCGACAAGATCGCCCGCGTGGATTTCGCACGATGAGCGTTCGTCGCCTCGCCAAGGAACAGCCGGCCAGCTTTGCGTTCTCGACCGAGAGCCAGGCCAAGGCGGACTGGTGGAAAGCCAAGTACCCCGCCGAGCGCGAGCAGTCGGCGGTGATCCCGATGCTGTGGCTGGCCCAGAAACAGGAAGGTTGGGTTTCCGAGCCCGCGATCCAGGAGATCGCCCGCCAGCTTTCGATGCCGGTCATCCGCGTGCTGGAGGTCGCCACCTTCTACGTGATGTTCCAGCTGCAGCCGGTCGGCAAGGTCGCCTTCGTCCAGCTGTGCGGCACCACGCCGTGCCAGCTGCGCGGCGCGCTGGACCTGAAGGCCGTGCTGAAGGCCAAGATCGGTGAGGCCCACGCGGTCTCGGCCGACGGCAAGTTCAGCTGGGAAGAGGTTGAGTGCCTGGGCGCCTGCTGCAACGCGCCGATGGCCGCCATCAACGACTATTATTACGAGGACCTGACGCCGGAGAGCCTGGCCCAGATCCTCGACGACTTCGCCGCCGGCAAGTCGCCGCAGCCGGGCAGCTACGAAGGCCGCGGCGCGTCGGAACCGAAGGGCGCGATCCACACCCTGACCGATCCGAAGCTGTACGACGGCTCGCTGGCCAAGAAGATCAAGATCCCGAACCTGCCCGAAAAGCCGAAGAAGGCCCCGAAGACGGAGCCGGCGGCCTGATGAACCAGCTTTCGCCCCAGCCGAACCTTGTGAAGACGAGAGCCTTCCAGCTCGCGCTCGTCTTCAACTGGGCGTGCATGGGCGCTGGGGTGTGGACGTACCTGACGTTCAATCAGGAACTTCCCTTCGTGCTGATCATCCTGCTGGGCGGCATGCCCATCCTTTTCGTGATCCTGCGCTACACCGGACGGATCAAGGCCGAGAGAGCGGCCGCCGCCAGGTCCAACCCGAAGATCGTCGAATGAATCCCGCCGACGCCATCCAGAAGAAGCGCCTGACCACGATGTTCGCCATCGACGTGGTCTGCTTCGTGCTGGCCGGCGCGGCGGTCATCGGCTACGTCGCGGCCGGCATCGGCTGGCTGGCGCCGGTGTTCATCGGCGCCATCGCCGTCGGCCTGGGCGCGCAGATCTGGTTCATCCTGGGCTGGATGAAGGCCGCCAAGCGGGACGGGGAGGGCAAGGCGTCGTGACCGACGATCCCCAACTCCTGGCCAAGCGCGTGGCCTATGTGAAGGCCATCCGGGGTCTTTACCGCAACGAGCGCATCGCCGGCCTGGTCGGCTCCCTGGTCGGGGCGATGCTCCTGATCTGGGGCCGGATGGGCCAGGGCGCGCCCGCCTGGGCCGTTCCGGTCGCTTTCCTGGTGATCGGCGCCGCCTGGTCGCTTTTCGCCTATGTCATCATTCGTCGGACGCGCTATGTGCGCGCCCATCCATTCGATCCGCAAAGCTGAGTCATGGTCGGTATCCTCGAAGACAAGGACCGCATCTTCACGAACCTCTACGGTCTCCACGATTGGGGCCTCGAGGGCGCGAAGAAGCGCGGCTGCTGGAATGGCACCAAGGACATCCTGGACGCCGGGCGCGACTGGATCATCGACAACATGAAGAACTCCGGCCTGCGCGGCCGGGGCGGGGCGGGCTTCGGCACGGGCCTGAAATGGTCCTTCATGCCCAAGGAAGTGAAGGACGGACGTCCGCACTACCTGGTCGTCAACGCCGACGAGTCCGAGCCGGGCACCTGCAAGGACCGGGAGATCATGCGGCATGATCCGCATCTCCTGATCGAAGGCTGCCTGATCGCCTCGCGCGCCATGCTGGCCCACGCCTGCTACATCTACATCCGCGGCGAATACGTCCGCGAGCGCGAAGTGCTGGAAGCCGCCATCAAGCAGGCCTACGAGGCCAAGCTGATCGGCAAGGACAACGTCCACGGCTGGGACTTCGACCTCTACGTCCACCATGGCGCCGGCGCTTATATCTGCGGCGAAGAGACCGCCCTGCTGGAAAGCCTGGAAGGCAAGAAGGGCCAGCCGCGCCTGAAGCCGCCGTTCCCGGCCGGGGCGGGCCTCTACGGCATGCCGACCACCGTCAACAACGTCGAGAGCATCGCCGTCGCCGGCACGATCCTGCGTCGCGGCGCGTCTTGGTTCGCCGGCTTTGGCCGCCCCAACAACGCCGGCACCAAGCTGTTCTGCGTCTCGGGCCACGTGAACCTGCCCTGCAACGTCGAAGAGGCCATGAGCATCCCCTTCCGTCAGCTGATGGAAGACCACTGCGGCGGCATCCGCGGCGGTTGGGGCAACCTGAAGGCCGTGATCCCGGGCGGCTCGTCCGTGCCGATGATCCCGGCCGAGCAGTGCGAAGACCTGCCGATGGACTTCGACGCCCTGCGCAACCTGCGCTCGGGCCTGGGCACCGCCGCCGTGATCGTCATGGACAAGTCCACCGACCTGGTCCGCGCCATCGCCCGGCTGAGCTACTTCTACAAGCACGAGAGCTGCGGCCAGTGCACGCCGTGCCGCGAAGGCACCGGCTGGATGTGGCGCGTCATGGAGCGCATGGCCACCGGCGAGGCCGATCCGAAAGAGATCGACACTCTGCTGGACGTCACGACCCAGGTCGAGGGTCACACCATCTGCGCCCTGGGCGACGCGGCCGCCTGGCCGATCCAGGGCCTGTTCCGCCACTTCCGCCACGAGGTGGAGGAGCGGATCGCATCCTATCGTAGCGGTCGCCTGCACGTGCAGGGCGCCAAGCTGATCGCGGCGGAGTAAACGATTATGGCAATCGCCAAGGTCAACGGCGTCGAGGTCGAGTTCGAGCCCGGCATGACGGTTCTGCAGGTGGCGGAACTGGCAGGGGAGGAGATCCCGCGCTTCTGCTATCACGAGCGCCTGAGCATCGCCGGCAACTGCCGCATGTGCCTGGTCGAGGTGAAGCCCGGCCCGCCCAAGCCGCAGGCGTCATGCGCCCTGCCGGCCGCCGAGGGCCAGGAGATCTTCACCAAGACCCCAATGGTCAAGAAGGCCCGCGAAGGGGTGATGGAGTTCCTGCTCATCAACCACCCGCTGGATTGCCCGATCTGCGACCAGGGCGGCGAGTGCGACCTGCAGGACCAGGCCATGGGCTATGGCCGCGACGACAGCCGCTACGAAGAGAACAAGCGCGCGGTCGAAGAAAAGGCCATGGGCCCGCTGATCAAGACCGTGATGACGCGCTGCATCCAGTGCACGCGCTGCGTCCGCTTCATCACCGAAGTCGCCGGCTCGCCGGAGATTGGCCTGATCTCGCGCGGCGAAGACGTTGAAATCACCACCTATCTGGGTGCGGCGGTTACGTCGGAACTCAGCGCCAACGTCATCGACCTGTGCCCGGTCGGCGCCCTGACTTC
This sequence comes from Caulobacter sp. Root1472, assembly GCF_001426985.1. Lineage (NCBI taxonomy): Bacteria > Pseudomonadati > Pseudomonadota > Alphaproteobacteria > Caulobacterales > Caulobacteraceae > Caulobacter > Caulobacter sp. Root1472. The sequence continues at coordinate 95,604 of NZ_LMFX01000001.1, forward strand.
CAAGCCCTACGCCTTCGAGGCGCGGCCCTGGGAGTTGAAGAAGACCGAGAGCGTCGACGTCATGGACGCCCTGGGCTCGGCCATCCGCGTCGACGCCCGCGGCAATGCGGTGCTGCGCGTGCTGCCGCGCGTCAACGAGGACGTCAACGAGGAGTGGATCTCCGACAAGACGCGCTACGCCGTCGACGGCCTGCAGCGCCAGCGTCTGGACCGTCCGTACGTCCGCGTCGGCGGCAAGCTGCAGCCGGCGTCGTGGGCCCAGGCCTTCGCCGCGGTCGCCGCCAAGATCAAGGCCGCTGCGCCGGAGCGCATCGGCGTGATCGCCGGCGATCTGCAGGACGCCGAAAGCCTGAAGGCGACCAAGGATCTGTTCACCGCCCTGGGCGTGAAGAACCTCGACGCGCGCCAGGACGGTTCGGCCCTGGGCTACGGCCCGCGCGAAAGCTGGCTGTTCAACTCGACGATCGCCGGCATTGAAAACGCCGACGTAGTGCTGTTCGTCGGTGCCAATCCGCGCCTAGAGGCCCCGGTTCTCAATGCCCGCTTCCGCAAGCAGTGGATCGCCGGCAAGACCCGCTTCGGCGTTATCGGCCAGCAGGCCGATCTGACCTTCGACTACGACTATCTCGGCGCGGGGACCAAGACCCTGTCGGGCCTGGCCAAGGCCAAGAACGATTTCGTCACCGCCCTGAAGAACGCCCAGCGTCCGGCGATCATCATCGGCCAGGGGGCGCTCAGACGCGCCGACGGCGGCGCCGTGCTGAAGGCCGCCGCGGCCGTCGCCAAGACCTTCGGCGTGGTGCGTGACGGCTGGAACGGCTGGAACGTGCTGCACACCGCCGCCGCCCGCGTGGCCGGCCTGGACCTGGGCTTCGTCCCGGGCGAAGGCGGCCTGTCGACGGCCGAAATGCTGAAGCCCGGCGCGCTGGACGTGCTGTTCCTGCTGGGCGCCGACGAGTGCGAGACCGCCGCCTCGGACGCCTTCAAGGTCTATCTGGGCACCCACGGCGACGCTGGCGCCCACAAGGCCGACGTCATCCTGCCGGGCGCCGCCTACACCGAGAAGAACGGCCTCTATGTGAACACCGAAGGCCGCGTCCAGATGGGCGAGCGCGCGGTGTTCCCGAAGGGCGAGGCCAAGGAAGACTGGTCGATCCTGCGGGCCCTGTCCGAGCACCTGGGCGCCAAGCTGCCCTATGACAGCCTGGACCAGCTGCGCGCCAAACTGTTCGCCGAGCACCCGACCTTCGGCCAGATCGACTACGCTCCCGGTTCGGTGGCCACGTCGTTCGACCTGTCGGGCCTGGGCGGCGCGGGCGAGCTCTCGGACGCGCCGTTCGAGAGCCCGGTCAAGGCCTTCCACCTGACCAATCCCATCGCGCGCGCCAGCGTGACCATGGCCGAATGCGCGGCCACGGCTTCCGGCGCCGCCAAGATCGCGGCGGAGTAGGCCGGTGAGCGAATTCTTCTCCAACCCCGCCGTCACCTGGACCCTGCTGACCACCGGCGGGATCCTGCTGGTCGTGATCTGGGTGCTGCTGAGCCTGGCCTTCCTGCTGCTGGCCGACCGCAAGATCTGGGCCGGCGTGCAGATGCGCAAGGGTCCCAACGTGGTGGGTCCGTTCGGCCTGCTGCAGTCCTTCGCCGACTTCTTCAAGTTCGTGCTGAAGGAGATCATCATCCCGGCCGGCGCCGACAAGGTGATCTTCCTGCTGGCCCCGCTGCTGAGCCTGGTCCTGGCCTTCGTCGGCTGGGCCGTGGTGCCGTTCGCGCCGGGCTGGGTGGTCTCCAACCTCAACGTCGGCATCCTGTACCTGCTGGCGATGAGCTCGCTGGGCGTCTACGGCATCATCATGGGCGGCTGGGCTTCGAACTCGAAGTACCCGTTCCTGGGCGCGCTGCGTTCGGCCGCGCAGATGGTGTCGTACGAAGTATCGATCGGCCTGATCATCATCACGGTGATCCTGCTGGCCGGCACGATGAACCTGACCTCGATCGTCTCGCAGCAAGCCGGCTGGATCTGGAACTGGAACGTGTTCGGGGGCGCTGGCCTGAAGAACATCATCCTGATGCCGGTGATGGTGATCGCCATGGGCATGTTCTTCATCTCGGCGCTGGCCGAGACCAACCGCCCGCCGTTCGACCTGCCCGAAGCCGAATCCGAACTCGTGGCCGGCTACCAGGTCGAGTACAGCTCGACCCCGTACCTGCTGTTCATGGTCGCCGAATATTCGAACATCGTCCTGATGTGCGCGATGATCAGCGTCCTGTTCTTCGGCGGCTGGAACCCGGGCTTCCCGACGGGCTTCCTGAGCGCCTGGCCGACCTTCTGGGCCAATCTGTTCCTGGCGGTCGTGTTCTTCGCCAAGATCGTCTTCTGGTTCTTCATGATCGCCATGGCCAAGGCCATCGTGCCCCGCTACCGCTACGACCAGCTGATGCGCCTGGGCTGGAAGGTCTTCCTGCCGATGTCGCTGGTGCTGGTGATGCTGGTTTCGGCCTGGCGCGTTTTCGGGCTGCAGGTGTGATCGCCGGGAGGACATACCTGGCGCTCGCCGGTCTCGCCCTGGCCCTGACCGGCTGCGCGACCGACGGCGCGGCGCCGGCCAAGGCGTCCTATTCGCTGGGGCGCGGCACGGCCAGCTACGATCAGCTGCGCCGGGACAGCGAGAAATGCGTCGCCGACGGCGGCAAGATCGAAGCCAAGCAGGATGGGGGCGACCCCACCCAGCTTTCGAACTACACCTGCGTCATTCCAAGGGGCGGAAAATGACACGGACGGCGCGCTGGACCGGATTGATCGCGACGATCGCCCTGTCCGGCTGCGCCGCATGGGAACATCCGGGCGGCCTCCCGCCGCCGCGGACGGGATCCCTGGACGAACAGGTCGACGCGCGCCAACAGGCGGACGCCAAGACCAAGGAATGCGTGATCCGGCAGTCCATCCGCCGGCAACAGATCGAAGCGGGCAGGGACGTGCGTCCCTTCCCAAAAGAGAAGTGTTAGGAGAGCTCTGGTGTTCCAGCGCATCACACAGGCGATCAAGGGCGTGGCCCTGCTCGACTTCGCGGGCGCCTTCGGCCTGGGCATGAAGTACATGCTCGCGCCCAAGAAGACCGTGATCTATCCGAACGAGCGCGGCCCCCAGTCGCCCCGTTTCCGCGGCGAGCACGCCCTGCGGCGCTATCCGTCGGGCGAGGAGCGCTGCATCGCCTGCAAGCTGTGCGAGGCCATCTGCCCGGCCCAGGCTATCACCATCGAGGCCGAGCCGCGCGACGACGGCAGCCGCCGCACGACCCGCTACGACATCGACATGGTCAAGTGCATCTACTGCGGCCTGTGCCAGGAGGCCTGCCCGGTGGACGCCATCGTCGAGGGCCCGAACCTGGAGTTCGCCGTCGAGACGCGCGAAGAGCTTTACTACGACAAGGAAAAGCTGCTCGACAACGGCGACCGTTGGGAGCGGCTGATCGCGAAGAATCTGGAGTTGGACGCGCCCTACCGCTAAAGGACGGGGCGCGATTCCGAGGGTTAGGCGACCGGTCCTCCGACCCGTCGTTGTTTTGTGGTTTTTGAGGGAGCACCTGGGCCGATGGCCTTGCCGGCGATAGCTTTCTATTTGCTCGCGGTAGCGACCGTGGTGGCGGGTCTTCTCGTCGTCTCGGCCAAGAACCCCGTGCACTCGGTGCTCTTCCTGATCACCGCCTTCTTCTCGGCCGCCGGCCTCTTCGTCCTGATGGGCGCGGAGTTCCTGGCGATGCTGCTGATCGTCGTCTATGTGGGCGCGGTCGCGGTGCTGTTCCTGTTCGTCGTGATGATGCTCGACGTCGACTTCGCCGAGCTGCGGCAGGGTTTTGCTCAATACCTGCCGATCGGCGGGCTGGTCGGCGGGATCCTGACGCTGGAGATGATCTTCGTCGCCGCGACGGTGGCCACGAACGGCGCGGCCGGCAAGAACGCCGCCCCGATGGCCTCGCCCGCCGGCGTGCCGAACACCGAGGCGATCGGGCGGGTGCTCTACACCGACTACATCTTCTTCTTCCAACTGGCGGGCCTGGTGCTGCTGGTCGCCATGATCGGCGCCATCGTCCTGACCCTGCGCCATAAGCCGGGCGTCAAGCGCCAGGACATCGGCAAGCAGATCGCCCGCACGCCAAAGACCGGAATGGAAATCGTGCAGATCAAGCCGGGCGAGGGGATCAGCGAATGATCGGCCTGTCTCACTATCTCGTCGTCGCCGCCATCCTGTTCACGATCGGCGTCTTCGGCATCTTCGTGAACCGCAAGAACATCATCGTCATCCTGATGTCGATCGAGCTGATCCTGCTGGCGGTGAACATCAACCTGGTGGCCTTCTCAGTCTATCTGCACGACGTGACGGGGCAGATCTTCGCCATGTTCGTGCTGACGGTCGCCGCGGCCGAAGCGGCCGTGGGCCTGGCGATCCTGGTGACGTTCTTCCGTAACCGCGGCGACATCGCCGTCGACGACGCCAGCGTGATGAAGGGCTGATCGCAGTGCAGACTCTCGTCACCATCCTCGTCCTTGCGCCGCTGCTCGCCGCGATCATCGCCGGCCTGTTCGGCCGCCGCATCGGCAACGTCGCCTCGCAGGCCGTCACCACAGGCGCGCTGATCCTCAGCTGCGCCCTGGGCTGGTACACCTTCAGCCAGTGGACGTGGGGCCACATGGAGGCCTTCACGGTCAACCTGCTGCCCTTCATCCACGTCGGGAACTTCGTCTCCAACTGGTCGGTCCGCATCGACGCCCTGTCGAGCGTGATGCTGATCGTGGTGACGACGGTCTCGGCCCTCGTGCACATCTATTCCTGGGGCTACATGGCCGAGGACGACAGCAAGCCGCGGTTCTTCGCGTACCTGTCGCTGTTCACGTTCGCCATGCTGGCCCTGGTCACCGCCGCCGACTTCATGCAGCTGTTCTTCGGCTGGGAAGGGGTGGGCCTGGCCTCGTACCTGCTGATCGGCTTCTGGTTCAAGAAGTCGACCGCCAGCGCCGCGGCGATCAAGGCCTTCGTCGTCAACCGGGTCGGGGACTTCGGTTTCGCGCTCGGCATCATGACGGTGTTCTGGGCCTACGGCACGATCAACTTCCACGACCTGTTCCAGATGATCGCCGCCAGCGCGCCGCGCACCTGGCAGTTCGCCGGCCACACCTTCCCGCTGGTCGACATCGCCTGCTTCCTGCTGTTCATCGGCGCCATGGGCAAGTCGGCGCAGTTCTTCCTGCACACCTGGCTGCCGGACGCCATGGAGGGGCCGACCCCGGTCTCGGCCCTGATCCACGCGGCGACCATGGTCACCGCCGGCGTCTACATGCTGTGCCTGCTGTCGCCGATGTTCGAATACGCGCCCGTCGCCAAGAACATCGTCACGGTGATCGGCGCGATCACGGCCCTGTTCGCGGCCACGGTCGGCCTGACCCAGAACGACATCAAGCGGGTCATCGCCTATTCGACCTGTTCGCAGCTGGGCTACATGTTCTTCGCGGCCGGCGTCGGCGCCTACCAGGCAGCGATGTTCCACCTGTTCACCCACGCCTTCTTCAAGGCGCTGCTGTTCCTGGGCGCCGGTTCGGTGATCCACGGCATGCACCATGAGCAGGACATGCGGAAATACGGCGCCCTGGCCAAGCTGCTGCCCGTGACCTTCATCGCCATGACCATCGGTACGATCGCCATCACGGGCCTGGGCTTCCCGCCGCTGCACCTGGGCTTCGCCGGCTTCTACTCGAAGGACACCATCATCGAGGCCGCCTACGCCGCGGGCACGCACAACGGCGTGGCCATGTTCGCGTGGGTGATCGGCGTGCTGGTGGCCGGCCTGACCTCGTTCTACTCTTGGCGCCTGGCGTTCTTCACCTTCAACGGCACGGCTCGCTGGGGTCATGACGAGACCCACGCCCATGCGCCGCACGCGGCGGACGACCACGCCACCACGGCTCAGAACGAGAGCCACGACGAGCCCCTGGCAGACGCGCCGCACCAGCATGATGACCATGCCCACGGCCACGACGACCATGGCCACGACCACAAGCCGCACGAGAGCCCGTGGGTGATGCTGTTCCCGCTGATCGTGCTGTCGATCGGCGCGGTCTTCGCCGGCTTCGTGTTCACCGACTTCTTCGTCGGCCATCACCAGCAGGAATTCTGGCGCGGCGCGATCTACAACGCCCCGACCAACCACGTGCTGCACGAGGCCCACGAGGTCCCCGAGCTGGTGAAGTGGAGCCCGCTGGTCGCCTCGATCCTGGGCCTGGCGATCGCCGTCTGGGTCTATCTGATCAAGGGCAATGAGCGCCTGGGCGCCGCCCTGGCGGCCCGCAACGGCCCGCTCTACGTGTTCTTCTACAACAAGTGGTTCTTCGACGAGCTGTACCAGGCGACCTTCGTGCGCGCGGCCAAGTTCCTCGGCGACCTGTTCTGGAAGGGCGGCGACCAGAAGCTGATCGACGGCCTCGGCCCCGACGGCGTCAGCGCCGTCAGCTACGAAGTCGGCCGCCGGACCGGCAAGCTGCAGTCCGGCTATCTTTACCACTACGCCTTCGTCATGCTGCTCGGCGTCGCCGGCCTGCTGACGTTCGCCCTTTACGCATTCCGTTGAGGACGGATCGATGACCGGCCTGCTTAGCCTCACCACCTTCGCCCCACTCGTCGGCGTGGTCCTGCTGCTGGGCGCACGCGCCTTGCACGGCGACAACGCCAAGACGGACACCCTGGCCAAGTGGATCGCCCTGGCGACCACCCTGGTCACCTTCGCCCTGTCGGTCGTGCTGGTCGCCCAGTTCGACGCCAAGAACCCGGGCTTCCAGTTCGTGGAAGACCTGAACTGGTTCGCGGGCCTGCACTACCGGATGGGCGTGGACGGGATCTCGATCCTGTTCGTCCTGCTGACCACCTTCCTGCTGCCGATCTGCATCATTGCCGGCTGGAAGTCGGTCGACAAACGCGTCGTCGAATACCTGATCTGCTTCCTGGTCCTCGAGACCCTGGTGGTCGGCGTGTTCTGCGCCTTGGACCTGATCCTGTTCTACCTCTTCTTCGAGGGCGGCCTGGTTCCGATGTTCCTGATCATCGGCATCTGGGGCGGCAAGCGCCGGGTCTATGCGGCCTACAAGTTCTTCCTCTACACCCTGCTCGGCTCGGTGCTGATGCTGGCGGCCATCCTGTCGATGATCGCCATCGCCCACACCTCGTCGATCCCGGCGCTGATGGTCTTCAAGTTCGCCCCGTGGCTGCAGACCTGGCTGTGGCTGGCCTTCTTCGCCAGCTTCGCGGTCAAGATGCCGATGTGGCCGGTCCACACCTGGCTGCCCGACGCCCACGTCGAGGCGCCGACGGCCGGTTCGGTGATCCTGGCGGGCATCCTGCTGAAGATGGGCGGCTACGGCTTCCTGCGCTTCAGCCTGCCGATGTTCCCCAACGCTTCGGAGCTGTTCCAGCCGCTGGTGTTCGCGATGTCGGCCATCGCCATCGTCTACACCTCGCTGGTCGCCTTCCGTCAGACCGACATCAAGAAGCTGATCGCCTATTCGTCGGTGGCCCACATGGGCTTCGTGACCATGGGCATCTTCTCCGGCAACGCCCAGGGCGAGCAGGGCGCGATCTTCCAGATGCTGAGCCACGGCCTGATCTCGGGCGCGCTCTTCCTCTGCGTCGGCGTGGTCTATGACCGCATGCACACCCGCGAGATCGCTTTCTACGGCGGCCTCACCAACCGCATGCCCTGGTATGCGGCGGTGTTCATGCTGTTCACCATGGGCAATGTCGGCCTGCCGGGCACTTCGGGCTTCGTCGGCGAGATCCTGACCATGACCGGGACCTACAAGGCCTCGACCTGGACGGCGCTGGTGGCCACCACGGGCGTGATCCTGTCGGCGGTCTATGCGCTGAACCTGTACCGCCGCGTGATGTTCGGCGAGATCGTCAATCCCGAACTCAAGACCATCACCGACCTGGACGCCCGCGAAATCCTGATCTTCGCCCCGCTGATCATCGGCACCCTGGTGCTCGGCGTTTATCCCAATCTCATCTTCAACCTGACCGCGTCGTCCGTCGACGGGCTCGTCGGCGCCTGGCGCGCCGCCGTGGGCGGGTGAGGGACCCCATGACGTTCGCCGCCAACTTCTCCCTCGTTCTTCCCGAAGTGATCCTCGGGGCCTCGGCCCTGGTGCTGCTGGTCTGGGGCGCGTTCCACGGCAAGGTCACCCCGCTGTTCACGGGCGCGGCCGTCCTGGCCCTGCTGGGCGCGGCCGTGGCCGCCGTGGTCGGGCCGCACGGCCACGCCTTCAACGGCGTCTACGCCGCCGACGCCGCCGCCACCTACGCCAAGGTCGCGATCTATGGCTTCAGCGCCCTGGCCATCGTGCTGGGCGACCGCTGGCTGGCCGTCCGCGGCGACCAGAAGTTCGAATACGCCGTGCTGGTGATCCTGTCGGCGCTGGGCATGGGCGTCACCGCCTCGGCCGGCGACCTGATCAGCCTCTATGTCGGCGTCGAGCTGCAGTCCCTGGCGCTGTACGTGCTGGCCGCCTTCCGCCGCGACGACGCCAAGTCGTCGGAAGCGGGCTTGAAGTACTTCGTGCTGGGCGCGCTGTCGTCGGGCCTGCTGCTGTACGGCGCCTCGCTGATCTACGGCTTCGCCGGCTCGACCCGCTTCGAGGACATCGCCGCCGTGGCCCACGGGACGCACGGCATGGGCCTGCTGTTCGGCCTGGTGTTCCTGCTGTGCGGCCTGGCGTTCAAGGTCTCGGCCGCGCCGTTCCACATGTGGACGCCCGACGTCTACGAAGGTGCCCCGACCCCGGTCGTCGGCTTCTTCGCCGCCGCGCCCAAGCTGGCCGCGATGATGATGTTCGCCCGCGTGCTGGGCGACGCCTTCCCGGACTCGGTGGCCCAGTGGCGCCAGATCCTGGTGATCACCGCCCTGGCCTCGGTCTTCGTCGGCGCCTTCGCCGGCCTGGCCCAGAACAACCTCAAGCGCCTGTGGGCCTACAGCTCGATCGCCAATGTCGGCTACGCCCTGCTGGGCGTGGCGACCGGCGGCGAGACCGGCCTGCATTCGATGCTGCTGTTCATGACCCTGTACATGGTCGACGTCACCGGCTTCTTTGCTTGTCTTCAAGCCTTGTCGCGCGACGGCAAGCCCATGGAGTCCATCGAGGACATGGCGGGCTTGGTGAAGCACCGTCCGGGCGTCGCCGTGGCCATGACCGCGTTCTCGCTGTCGGCCCTGGGCATGCCGCCGTTCTCGGGCTTCTGGGCCAAGTTCTACGTCTTCGGCGCGGCCATGGGCTCGGGCGACGTGCTGCTGCAATGGGCGGCGGTGCTGGGCCTGGTCGGCAGCGTGGTCGCGGCGTTCTACTATCTGCGCCTGATCAAGACGATGTGGTTCGACGCCGCCGAAGGCGCGGTCGACAAGCCTCAACCGATCGCCCGCGCGGTCGGCTTCGTGGCCGCGGCCTTCTCGTTCCCGGTCGTGCTAGTCGCCCTGATCTGGCTCGATCCCGCAGCCAGGGCCGCCGCGGCGGCCTTTGGCCACGCGTGACGTGACGGGCCCGACCTCGACCTTCGAAGTCCCGCCCGTCGTCGTCCTGGACGAGATCGACTCGACCAACGCCGAGGCCCGTCGTCGCGCGGAAGCGGGCGAGGCGGGCCCGGTCTGGATCGTCGGCCTGCGCCAGACCGCCGGGCGGGGCCGGCGTGGTCGCGCCTGGGAGACCGGGGCCGGCAACCTGGCCGCCACCCTGCTGTTCACGACCGAAAAGCCGCCGGGCGAGGCCGCCCAGGTGACGTTCGTCGCCGCCCTCGCCGTGGCGGACCTGCTGGGCGCCTATGTGTCGCCCGGTCTCGTCAGTCTGAAATGGCCGAACGATCCGCTGCTGGGCGGACTGAAGGTCAGCGGCGTGCTGGTGGAGTCCGGGACCCGGCCGGCCGGCGGCCTGTGGATCGCCGTCGGCGTCGGGGTGAACCTGGCCCGCAAGCCGATCGACAGCGAACGCCCGGCCACGGCCCTGACCACCTATCTGGTCACGCCGCCGACGCCCGTGGAGGCGATCGAGGTGCTGGCGGGCGCCTTCGCCCGCTGGGAAGACGTCTGGCTGCGGCTGGGCTTCCCCGCGATCGCCGACGCCTGGACGGCCCGCGCCCACGGCCTGGGTCAAACCTGCGTCGCTCGCCTCGGCGCCGAGACCCTCGAGGGGATCGCCGAAGGCCTGGACGGCGACGGCGCGCTGCGTCTTCGTCTGGCCGACGGCCATTTGCGGCGGGTGACCGCCGGCGACGTCTTCTTCGGAGAGGCCTCCTGATGCTGCTGGCCATCGAACAGGGCAACACCAACACCATGTTCGCCATCCACGATGGCGAAACGTGGATCGCCCAGTGGCGCGCGGCCACCGAGAGCACGCGCACGGCCGACGAATACGTGGTCTGGCTGTCGCAGCTGCTGTCGATGCAGGGCCTGGGCTTCCGGGCCATCGACTCGGTGATCATCTCCAGCGTCGTGCCGCAGTCGATCTTCAACCTGCGCAACCTGTCGCGCCGCTATTTCGGCGTCGAGCCGCTGGTGATCGGCGAGAACGCCAAGCTGGGCGTCGAGGTGCGGATCGACAAGCCGTCCGAGGCCGGGGCCGACCGCCTGGTCAACGCCGTGGGCGCGCACATGGTCTATCCGGGTCCGCTGATCGTCATCGACAGCGGCACGGCCACCACCTTCGACATCGTCGGCGCGGACGGGGCGTTCGAGGGCGGCATCATCGCGCCCGGCATCAACCTGTCCATGCAGGCCCTGCACGAGGCCGCCGCCAAGCTGCCGCGCATCGCCATCCAGCGTCCGGCCGGCAACCGCGTCGTCGGGACCGACACCGTCAGCGCCATGCAGTCGGGCGTGTTCTGGGGCTATATCTCGCTGATCGAGGGCCTGGTGGCCCGCATCAAGGCCGAACGGGCCGAACCCATGACCGTGGTCGCCACCGGCGGCGTCGCCTCGCTGTTCGAAGGCGCCACCGACAGCATCGACCACTTCGATTCAGATCTGACCATCCGTGGTCTCCTCGAAATTCATCGCCGTAACACCATCTAGAGACGTAATGACCAAATATACCGACAAGCCTTCCCCCAAGGACGAACTCGTCTTCCTGCCGCTGGGCGGGTCGAACGAGATCGGCATGAACTTCAATCTGTACGGCTACGGCCCGGCGGACGACCGCAAGTGGATCGTCGTCGACCTGGGCGTGACCTTCGGCGACCAGACGACGCCCGGCGTCGAGATCATCCTGCCCGACCCCGAATTCATCGAGGCCTATGCCGACGACATCATCGGCATCGTCCTGACCCACGCCCACGAAGACCACCTGGGCGCCGTGCACTGGCTGTGGCCGCGCCTGAAGGCGCCGGTCTACGCCACGCCCTTCACCGCCTTCCTGCTGCGCGAGAAGCTGCGCGACGCGCGTCTGTTGGACGAGGTGCCGATCACCGAGATCCCGCTGAGCGGCAGCTTCGATCTGGGTCCGTTCCACCTTGAGATGGTCACGCTGACCCACTCGATCCCGGAGCCGAACGGCCTGGCGATCAAGACGCCGCTGGGCACGATCCTGCACACCGGCGACTGGAAGATCGACCCCGATCCCCAGCTGGGCGGCCCCACGGACATCGAGGCCATCAAGCGCCTCGGCGACGAGGGCGTGCTGGCCATGGTCTGCGACAGCACCAACGTCTTCGTCGATGGTGAGGCCGGTTCCGAAGCCGACGTCCGCGTGGCGATGAACCGGCTGATCAAGGGCCTGACCGGCAAGATCGCCGTGGCCTGCTTCGCCTCGAACGTGGCCCGGATGGACACGGTGATCCGCGCCGCCCAGGCCGCCGGCCGCAAGGTATGCCTGGCCGGACGCTCGATGCACCGGATGGCCGCCGCCGCCCGTCACGTGGGCCTGCTGGAGGGCCTGGAGCCCTTCATCACCGACGACCAGGCCAAGTACCTGCCCGAGAATGAGGTTCTGTTCCTGTGCACCGGCAGCCAGGGCGAGGCCCGCGCGGCCCTGGCCCGGATCGCCGAAGGCACCCACCCGCACGTCAAGCTCTCGCAGGGCGACCACGTGATCTTTTCCTCGCGGGTCATTCCGGGCAACGAGATTCCGATCCGCAACCTGCAGAACAAGCTGGCCGACCGCGGCGTGCGCCTGCACACCGAGCGCGACACCCCCGGCATCCATGTCAGCGGCCACCCGTGCCGCGACGAGCTCAAGCAGATGTACCAGTGGGCCCGGCCGACCATCGCCGTGCCGACCCATGGCGAGCGCCGCCACCTGATCGAGCACGCCGCCTTCGCCAAGGACCTGCAGGTGCCGCACGCGGTCAGCCCGCGCAACGGCGACATGGTGCTGCTGGCCCCCGGCCATCCGCAGATCATCGACGAGGTCCCGTCGGGCCGCCTCTATGTCGACGGCGGGGTGGTGACGCCCGAGAACGGCGAGGCCCTGCGCGAGCGGCGCCACGCGGCGTTCAACGGCATGCTGGCCGTTTCGGTTGTGCTGGACGGCCGCAACAAGATCGTCTCGGGTCCGCAGGTCCGCGGCCTGGGTCTGGCGGGCGACGCCGAATATCCGCTGGACGACGCCCTGGACGACCTGGCGGAGGAGGCCGAGACCGCCTTCAAGCGCCTGAGCGGCGACCAGTGCGAGATCGACGAGGCGATCGAGAGCGCCCTGTCCAAGGCCGTGAAGAAGGCCGCCTTCCGCATCTGGGAACGCAAGCCCGTGGTCGAGACCACGGTCCTGCGGATCTGACCGCACGATGGACGAGACCAGCCCGCCCGCCGAGGCGACGCGGCCGATCGCTCCCGAGCCCGAGCCCGAGCCCCGCTGGCGCCAGACCCTGCGTCTGATGACCGGTGAGGCCTGGGCGCTGGGCGCGCTCACCGCGGTCCTCTGGATCGTGTCCGGTGTCCAGCTGCTGGGCAAGACGCAGGGCTGGGACGAGACCATGCTCGCCCTGGGCAGCCTCTACCCGCCGTACTTCCGGCAAGGGTTCTGGTGGACACCGCTGACGCACATCTTCCTGCATGGCGGGCTGCTGCACATCGTGATGAACACCAGCGCCCTGGTCAGCCTGGGGCCGGCGATCGCCGTGCGCCTGGGGCGGGACCTGAAGGGCGCTCTGCTGTTCTGGACCTTCTTCCTGATCTGCGGCCTGGCGGGCGGGCTGCTGTTTCTTGTCCTGCACTGGAACGGCGAGATCTCGGCTGTCGGGGCCTCGGGCGCGATCTGCGGCCTGTGGGGCGCGGTGGCCCGGTTGACGCCGGACGGGGGCCTGACACCGATCCTCTCCAGCCAGGTTGGCAAGCAGACCTGGTCGTTCATCGTCATGAACCTGGTGCTGGTCGCCATCGGTTTCGGCCTTGGCATGGCGTCGGGGGAGGGGGGGCTGATGATCGCCTGGGAATGCCATGTCGGCGGCTTCATCGCCGGGCTGTTCCTGGTCGAGATGTTTCCCGCACGATATTGGTGGCTCCGCCAGCCGGCCCGAACGGATTGATCGCGAGGGCGAAGCGTCCCGCCGCCGAAACGCCTCGCCGCGGATCCATGAAGTCGTCTATATCCTCGGAAAACACCGAGAGGCGCGCGCTCGCGCCTCCATTCCCGCAGGACACGGAACGGATGATCGGCAAGCTCAACCACGTCGGCGTCGCGACCCCCTCCATCGACGAGTCGCTGAAGATGTACCGCGACCTGCTGGGCGCGACCTCGCACACCGACAAGTGGGCCATGCCCGAGCAGGGCGTCTGGGTCTGTTTCGTCAACCTGCCCAACAGCCAGATCGAGCTGATCGAACCCTATGGCGAGGCCTCGCCGATCCATGGCTTCCTGGCCAAGAACCCCAAGGGCGGCCAGCACCACATCTGCTTCGAGGTCGAGAACATCTATCAAGCTCGCGACAGCCTGGTCGCCAAGGGCGCCACCGTGCTGGGCGAGCCTCGGATCGGCGCCCATGGTACGCTGATCATCTTCGTTCACCCGAAAGACATGGGCGGCATGCTGGTCGAGCTCATGGAAACCCCCAAGGACGCTCACTGATGGGTCCCGTCACCTGCATCGCCGTCTATCTGACCATCTGGTGGACCACGCTGTTCGCCGTGCTGCCGCTGGGCAACCGCACCTTCAAGGAGATGGGGATCGAGCCGCCGCCCGGCGCGGATCCGGGGGCGCCGGTCAATCCGAACCTGAAGCGCAAGTTCTTCACCACCACCTGGGTCTCGGCCCTGGTGATGGCCGGACTGCTGCTGACCATCCATTTCCATCTGATCGACCTGCCGGCGCTGCCGGCCACCTATTAATCCCAGGAATGGCGCCCAAGCCTTGGGCGCAGAGCGATGGATTTGCCGACGTTCGCCCATTTCGTGGGCGAAGTTCTCGAAGTGGTCAGGCCAAACGCAATCGGGCGCCCCGAACAACTGTTCGGGGGTTAGTCTCAGACTCACGAGGCCGGCTTTTCCGACCTTGCTCTGTGGCGTCTTCCCCGACGATGACTTGAAGGGCCGCGCGAACACCGCGCGGCCCTCTTTTCGTTTCTGGACGCCCGGGAGCCATCTTTTCGCCGCGCGCGTTGCCAAGCTGAGGCCCAAGCGGCTATCTCAACGCCTTGAATCCCCCGGAGACGTCTCGTCCATGCGCCTGTCGCGCTATTTCCTGCCCGTTCTGAAAGAAGCTCCCTCGGACGCCCAGATCGTCTCGCACCAGCTGATGCTGCGTGCGGGCATGATCCGCCAGGAGGCGGCGGGCATCTACGCTTGGCTGCCGCTGGGCCTGAAGGTGCTCAACAAGGTCGAGCAGATCGTCCGCGAGGAGATGGACCGGGCCGGGGCCATCGAGCTGTTGATGCCCACCCTGCAACTGGCCGACCTGTGGCGCGAGTCGGGTCGCTACGACGCCTATGGCCCGGAGATGCTGCGCATCGTCGACCGCCACGAGCGCGAGCTGCTGTACGGACCTACCAACGAGGAAATGATCACCGAGATCTTCCGGGCCTATGTGAAGAGCTACAAGGACGTTCCCAAGAACCTCTATCACGTGCAGTGGAAGTTCCGCGACGAGCGCCGCCCGCGCTTTGGCGTGATGCGCGGCCGCGAGTTCCTGATGAAGGACGCCTACAGCTTCGACCTCGACGCCGAGGGCGCGCGCAAGGCCTATAACCGCATGTTCGTGGCCTATCTGAACCTGTTCTCGCGCATGGGTCTGAAGGCCGTGCCGATGCGCGCCGACACCGGCCCGATCGGCGGCGACCTTTCCCACGAATTCATCGTCCTGGCCGACACCGGCGAAAGCGCCGTCTTCTGCCATAAGGACTTGGTCGAGATGGCCGCGCCCGGCCCGGACGTCGACTGGTACGGCGACCTGCAGCCGCTGGTGAACCAGCGCACGGCGCTGTACGCCGCCACCGAGGAAATGCACGACGAGGCGGCCTTCGACGCCATCCCCGAGGGCGACCGCCTGTCGGCGCGCGGCATCGAGGTGGGCCATATCTTCTCGTTCGGCGCCAAGTATTCCGAGCCGATGAAGGCCCTGGTCACCGGGCCGGACGGCAAGGACGTGCCGGTGCAGATGGGCAGCTACGGCGTCGGCGTCTCGCGCCTGCTGGGCGCAATCATCGAGGCCAGCCACGACGAGGGCGGCATCATCTGGCCGGAGTCGGTCGCCCCGTTCGGCGTGGGGATCATCAACATGCGCCAGGGCGACGCCGGCTGCGACGAAGCCTGCGAGACCGCCTACCAGGCGCTGAAGGCCGCCGGCCGCGACCCGCTCTATGACGACACCGACGCCCGCGGCGGCGCCAAGTTCGCGACCATGGACCTGATCGGCGTGCCCTGGCAGCTGATCGTCGGTCCCAAGGGGATCGCCGAGGGCGTGGTCGAACTGAAGAACCGCAAGACCGGCGAGCGCCACAGCGCCTCGCTCGACGCGATCCTGGCCCAACTCAGCGCCAAGGCCGCCTGATGGCCCTCGGCGCGGGTCCGTTCGGAACCTGGGAGCGCACCGTCGCCTGGCGGTACCTGCGCAACAAGCGCAAGAACGGCGGCGCGGCGGTGATTACCATCATCTCGTTCTCGGCGGTGATGCTGGCGGTCTTCGTGTTGATCACGGTGATGAGCGTGATGAACGGCTTCCGCGCCGAGCTGCTGGGCCGGCTGCTGGGCTTCAACGGCCACGTCTACGCCCAGGGCCCGCTGCTGAACGGACCCGACCGCGACGGCGTCATCACCCGCATCAAGGCTGTGCGTGGCGTGACCCAGGCCGCGCCGATGGTCGAGGCCCAGGCGATGGTCATCGGCCCCAGCCAGGTGTCCGGCGCCATCGTGCGCGGGGTCACGCCGGCCGACCTGCGCGGCATGAAGATGATTGCGTCCAACATCAAGCGCGGATCCCTGGCCGGCTTCGGCGAGGGGGAGGACGGCGGCGACATCGTGCTGATCGGCGACCGCATGGCCCGCAACCTCGGCCTGTCGGTCGGCGACGCCATCACCCTGATCTCGCCCTCGGGCCCCGCCACGGCCTTCGGGACCTCGACCAGCGAGAAGGACTACACGGTCGGCGGGATCTTCAGCGTCGGCATGAGCCAGTTCGACGAGAGCTTCGTCTATATGGCGCTGCCCCAGGCCCAGCTGTTCTTCAACCGCGACACCTCGATCGACTATGTCGAGATCAAGATCGCCGATCCGGACAAGGCCAAGGCGGTCAAGCCGATCATCCAGCAGGCCAGTGGCCCGGGGGCCTTCGTCCAGGACTGGATGGACAAGAACGCCAGCTACTTCAACGCCCTGCAGGTCGAGCGCAAGGTGATGCGGCTGATCCTGTTCTCGGTCGTCGCTCTCGCCACGCTCAACATCATTTCGGCCCTGGTCATGCTGGTGAAGAACAAGAGCCGTGACATCGCCATTCTGCGGACCATGGGCGCCAGCCAGGGGGCGATCCTACGGATTTTCGTCATGGCCGGCGCCGTGATCGGCTTGGCCGGCACTTTGCTGGGCCTGCTGCTGGGCGTGCTGTTCTGCGCCAACATCACCGCCATCCAGAACTTCGTGGAATGGATGACGGGCACGGCGGTGTTCAGCGCCGACATCTACTTCCTGGCCCACATCCCGGCCAAGATCGACTGGACGGAGGTCGGGGTGATCGTCGCCATAACGACTCTCCTCAGCATATTGGCCGCCCTTCTGCCTGCCGTCTGGGCCTCGCGAATCGATCCGGTCGAGGCCCTTCGCTATGAGTAGCCCCGTCCTGGCCCTGCGCGGCGTCGAACGCACCTATGTCACCGAGGCCGGCGCCCTGAACGTGCTGCGCGGCGTCGACCTGGACGTCTATCCGGGCGAGGTCGTGGGCCTGATCGGTCCGTCCGGCTCGGGCAAGTCGTCGCTGCTGCACGCGGCCGGCCTGCTGGAAAAGCCCAACGCCGGCCTGATCGCCCTGGACGGCCGCGACTGCTCGAAGCTGTCCGAGCGCCAGCGCACCAAGATGCGGCTGTCGACCGTCGGCTTCGTCTACCAGTTCCACCACCTGCTGCCCGAGTTCAGCGCGCTCGACAACGTGGCCATGCCGGCGATGATCGCGGGCAAGGGCCGGGGTGAGGCGCGCGAGGCGGCCCAGGTGATGCTCGAGCAACTGGGGCTGGCTCAGCGCATCGAGCACCAGCCGGGCCAGATGTCCGGCGGCGAGCAGCAGCGCGTGGCCATCGCCCGGGCGCTGGCCAACAGCCCAAAGCTGCTGCTGGCCGACGAACCGACCGGCAACCTCGACCCGGCCAATTCGGCGGCGGTGTTCCAGGCCCTGTACGATCAGGCCCGTAAAAGGGGCGTGGCGGCCCTGATCGCCACCCACAACATGGAGCTGGCCCGCTACATGGACCGGGTCTTCGCCCTGAAGGACGGACACCTGGTGGCCCAGCGCTTCTAGAGCAGCGCAGCCCGCATGGCGGCGTAGAAGCCCGCCTGGTCGATCTTCCGGATCATCCGAGCGTTGGGCGGCCGGCGCTTCAGGGCCGGATCCGCCAGTTCGATGTCCGGCAGGATCGGGTGGGAGACGCTCAGATAGCCGCGCGTCAGCTCGCCGATCGTCTCGACATCGACCACGGCCATGTCGGACTCCAGGATCAGGGTCTCGTCCAGCGCCACGGCGCAGGTCAGGGCGTCCGGATGCAGGCTGCCGTCCAGGCCTTGCGTTTCCCGGGCGAAGGCCAGGGAGCTCCGGTTGACCTGGGTGAAGAACGCCGCGCGCGGCGTGCCCAGGGCCTCCAGGGCCGACAGTTGGTCCACGGTCAGCAGGCCGTCCCGCAGCGTCTCGGTCCAGGTGACGATGCTCGTCGGAAAGCCGGCGTTGATCACGATCTTGGCCGCTTCCGGATCGACATAGAAATTGTACTCGGCCGCGGGGGTGACGTTGCCGACCCCGTTGTCGGTTCCGCCCATGATCCACAGGCGCTTGACCGCCTGGGCGATGCGCGGCTCGCGCAGATAGGCCAGGGCGATGTTGGTCAGGGCGGCCTGAGCGATCAGGGTGATTTCGCCGGGCGCGTCCATCACCCGCCGCACGATCTCGTCGGCCGCGTGGCCGGGGGAGGGGCGCTGGACGGCCTTCGCAAAGCCGCTGTCGCTCATGCCGTCGGCCCCGAACACATAGGCCGCGTCCAGCGGCGCGCGGGTGAACGGCCGCTGGGCGCCCAGATAGACCGGGATTTCGCCGCCGCGTTCGCAGGCTTCCAGGGTGGCCAGGGCGTTCTCAGCGTGCTGCTCGAAGCCGACATTGCCGTGGGCGATGGTGATGGCCTCGACGCTCACGCCAGGGCGGCGCAGGGCGAGCATCAGGGAGAAGGCGTCGTCCCCGGCGGTGTCGGTGTCGATGATCAGGCGCATGTGGCGATCTGCGCCGATCCGCGCTGCAAATCCACTGGAAAGGCGGGCCGCGGCCCAGGCGCGCGGCTACGCGACAAAAAAGCGCGCAATCGAACAAGGGTCTCTTGCGCGTGAGAACAAAAGTGGAATATAGAACAAACAAGCAACGACCGCAGGAGGGTTCCCATGGTCCGTATCGCGCGTGAGTCTTTGGCTCTTGTATCTGTCGTCAGCTTCGTCTGGATGATGTGTCAGGTCGCCCAACTGGTGGCCTGAGTCGTGTAGCGGTGAGGTGTGGTGATGTCGGGCAGTGAAGGTCAGGGTTTCGTCCACCTTCGCGTGCGGTCGGCCTATTCGCTGCTGGAAGGCGCCATCAAGGCCGACAAGATCCCCGGCCTGGCCGCGGCCGCGGGCATGCCGGCGGCGGGGCTGGTGGACCGTAACAACCTGTTCGGCGCGCTCGAATATTCCGTCTATTCCAAGGACTACGGCGTTCAACCGATCATCGGCTGCGCCCTGGCGGTGTCGGGCATCGGGGCCGGACCGACCGAGCGTTGGGCGCGCACGCCGACCATCACCCTGCTGGTCCAGAACGAGCGGGGCTATCTGAACCTTTCGGAACTGTCGTCCCTGGCCTATCTGGAAAGCGGCGAGATGGTCGAGCCGGTCGTGCCCTGGGCCAAGGTGGTCGAGCACGCCGAGGGGTTGATCCTGCTGTCGGGCGGAACCGACGGCCCGATCGACGCCCTGCTGGCGGCCGGCAAGACCGCCGAGGGCGAGGCCGCGCTGGCGCAGATGCAGCGGGTGTTCGGCGATCGCTTCTATGTCGAGCTGCAGCGTCACGGCCTGCCGCGCCAGGCCGCCGCCGAGCCGGGCCTGGTCCACTGGGCCTATGAGCACGACGCGCCTCTGGTCGCCACCAACGACGTCTATTACGCCAAGCCCAGCCTGTACGACGCCCACGATGCGCTGCTGTGCATTTCCGACGGCGCCTTCGTCGGCCAGGACGAGCGGCGGCGGGTGACGCCCGAGCACTGGTTCAAGCCGGCCGAGGACATGCGCAAGCTGTTCGCCGACCTGCCCGAGGCCTGCGACAACACCCTCGATATCGCCCGCCGCTGCGCCTTCATGGTGCACAAGCGCGACCCGATCCTGCCCAGCTTCCCCACCGGTGACGGCCGCAACGAACCCGAGGAGCTGACCTATCAGGCCGAGGAAGGCCTGCGTCGGCGGCTGGCGGCGCTGCCGCAACTGGCCGCGCCGGAAGAGGAATATTGGGAGCGGTTGAGGTTCGAGCTCGGCATCATCATCAAGATGGGCTTTCCGGGCTACTTCCTGATCGTGTCGGACTTCATCAAGTGGGGTAAGGAACACGGCATCCCGGTGGGACCGGGACGGGGTTCGGGCGCGGGGTCTCTGGTCGCGTGGGTGCTGACCATCACCGATCTCGACCCGCTGCGCTTCGGGTTGCTGTTCGAGCGCTTCCTCAATCCCGAGCGGGTGTCGATGCCCGACTTCGACGTCGACTTCTGCCAGGAGCGGCGCGAAGAGGTGATCTCCTACGTGCAGGAGAAATACGGCCGCGACCGCGTGGCCCAGATCATCACCTTCGGCAGTCTGCAGGCCCGCGCCGTGCTGCGGGATGTCGGGCGGGTGATGCAACTGCCGTTGGGCCTGGTCGACCGGCTCTGCAAGATGGTGCCCAACAACCCGGCCGCGCCGGTCACCCTGGCCCAGGCCATCGACATCGAGCCGCGCCTCAAGCAGGCCCGCGACGAAGACGCCAACGTCAAGGCCTGCCTGGACGTGGCCCTGCAACTGGAGGGGCTGTTCCGCAACGCCTCGACCCACGCCGCCGGCGTGGTGATCGGCGACCGGCCCCTGACCCAGCTGACCCCGCTCTACAAGGATCCGCGCTCGGACCTTCCGGCCACCCAGTTCAACATGAAGTGGGTCGAGAGCGCCGGCCTGGTGAAGTTCGACTTCCTTGGGCTCAAGACGCTCACGGTGCTGGATCGGGCGGTCAAGCACCTCAAGAAGCGCGGCGAGATCATCGATCTTGGCCAGCTGCCGTTCGACGACGCCAAGACCTACGAGCTCCTCGCCTCCGGCCAGACGGTCGGCGTGTTCCAGCTGGAAAGCCAGGGCATGCGCGACACGCTGCGCAAGATGCGCTGCAGCTCGATCGAGGAGATCACCGCGCTGATCTCGCTCTATCGTCCCGGCCCGATGGACAACATCGACACGTTCGTCGACTGCAAGTTCGGCCGCAAGCCCGTCGACAACCTGCACCCCTCGCTGGAGAAGGTGCTCAAGGAGACCTACGGCGTCATCGTCTACCAGGAACAGGTGATGCAGATCGCCCAGATCCTGGCGGGTTACAGCCTGGGCGAAGCCGATCTTCTGCGCCGGGCCATGGGCAAGAAGAAGAAGGAGGAGATGGATCTCCAGAAGATCCGTTTCGTCGCCGGCGCCAAGGAAAAGGGCGTGCCAGAGGAGCAGTCGGGCTCGATCTTCGAACTGGTGGCCAAGTTCGCCGGCTACGGCTTCAACAAGTCGCACGCGGCCGCCTATGCCCTGATCTCCTACCAGACGGCCTGGCTGAAGGCCAATACGCCGGTCGAGTTCCTGGCCGCCTCGATGAGCCTGGACCTGTCGAACACGGACAAGCTGGCGGTCTTCCACCAGGACGCCCGGCGCTTCGACATCACCGTGCGGCCGCCCGACGTCAACCGCTCGGGCGCGGACTTCGAGGTCGAGAACGGCGAGGTGCTCTATGCGCTGGGCGCGGTGCGCAATGTCGGGCTGGAGGCCATGAAGCACCTGGTCGCCATCCGCGAGGAGGGCGGGCCGTTCCGCGACATCTTCGACTTCGTCGAACGGGTCGACCCCAAGCTAGTCAACAAGCGGGCGATCGAGAACCTGGCCCGGGCCGGGGCTTTCGACTCGATCCACAAGAATCGCGCCCAGATCTTCGCCTCGGCGGACGTGTTGATCGCCCATGGCCAGAGCATCGCCGCCGACCGCCAGGGCGGCCAGCACGCCCTGTTCGGCGGCGATCCGGCCGCCGGCCGGCCGCGCCTGAAGAAGACCGAGCCCTGGAGCCAGGTCGACCTCTTGGACGAGGAACTGGCGGCCGTCGGCTTCTATCTGACCGGCCACCCGCTGGACGACATGGTCGGGGTGCTGCGCCGCCGCCGCACGGCCATGCTGACCGAGGTCATCCCGCGCGCCGAGGCCGGCATGGAGGCCTTCCGCATGTGCGGCGTGGTCCGCCGCCGCCAGGAGCGGGCTTCGCAGAGCGGCGAGCGCTTCGCCTTCGTCTCGCTGTCTGACCCCAGCGGAGAGTACGAGGTGCTGTTTCCGCCAGAGGCCTTGCGCAAGTGCCGCGAGGTGCTGGAGCCGGGCAAGGCGGTGTCGATCAAGGTCCGCGCCAAGGCCCGCGACGGCGAGGTGCGGTTCTTTGGCGACGACGCCGAGCCCATCGAGAAGGCCATCGAGAACATGGTGGCGGGCCTGCGCCTGCACCTGTCGCCCTCGGCGACCGAGATCGAGGCCCTGAGAAAGCGGCTCGAGCCGGCCGCCTCGCCGCGCGGCGGCGAGGTCAGCCTGGTCGCGGCCCTGGGCGGCGGCCGCGAGATCGAGATGAAGCTGCCTGGGCGCTACACGCTCGACGCCGCCCTGCGCGGCGCCTTGAAGACCGCGCCGGGCGTAGCCCTGTTGGAAGATGTGTGATGGGAGGGGCGCGCCGGCGAATGTGGTCGTCGCGTCATCCGGTGCGGCCCGAAGGCGGGAGAACCTTGTCATCGCCGGGACCGGCCGCCTTGTTTCGAGCACGAGGCGTGGGCGCCCAGGCTGCCGGTTCGAGTCTGGATTTCCAGACGTGGGGGTCTGATGAACGTACTTGGAATTCCGCCGGCGGCGCTGCGCGACGCTGAGGCCCTGGAACTGGCCCGGGTCTGGATCGCCGAGCGGGGGCTGCACTGCTCCCCGAGGGTGGGCCTCTATGCCGACGATGGTGCGTCAGGAGAGACCAGAGCCTGGGCCATCATCCTGGCCGACATGGCGGGACATATCGCCGATGCGCTGAGCGCCGCGGGCATGGGGTCTCGGGCGGACTTGCTGGACGCGCTGGCCGACCGTTTCAACGCGGAGGTGGCTTCGCCCACATCCGCGCGTAGGGCGAATGGGGCGTGGAGGCGAGCTGACGAGGTGATGGCGGCGTAGGCGTCGGGCTTGGGCTCGGCTTTGTCGTTGGCCGTCAACACCGGACGGAGGGATTTGGGGCAGGGGCGGCATCCTTGTCGGCCCCCAAGGTTTTCGTGCGCGTCTCTTGGGCCTGAAGCGCGCGGATCCCATCAGTTTTCGAAAGGAAATTCTCATGGCCAGACATGAAGGCGGCTGCCAGTGCGGCGCGGTGCGCTATGCGGTCGAGCTCGAACTCGACAAGCTGATCGCCTGCAACTGCTCGCGATGCGGCAAGCTGGGGTCGGTGCTGGCCTTCGCCCCCGCCTCGGCGTTCGAGCTGAAGCAGGGCCAGGACTCCCTGACTGAATACCGCTTCAACAGCCACAAGATCTCGCACCTGTTCTGCAAGACCTGCGGAATCCAATCCTTCGGCCGCGGTGTCGGGCCGGACGGGGCCGAGATGGCGGCGATCAATGTGCGCACCCTGGACGACGTGGACGTCTTCGCGCTGGAACCCCACCGGTTCGACGGCAAGTCGCTCTAGGCTGTGGTGACGATTTGGGATTCCGACGGCCCGAGGTTCTGATTCAACGCTGCTTTTTGGAGGCGGCGTTGGAAGGCGAGGTTGTTCGGGACGATCAATGGGCGCGGATCCAACCGTTCGTGCCGGGCGGCCGCAAGGGCAAGCGCGGGCCGCGCAGCAACGGCCGGTTGTTCGCGGACGCGCTGTTGCGGATGGCGCGCTCAGGTTGGCGGTGGCGTGATCTGCCCGGGCGAGTTGGGCCCTATCAGACGGCCAAGCGACGCTATTGCCGCCGGATCGAGATGGGCGTGCTCAACCGGTTGTTCGAGGCGGTGGCGGCCGAGCCCGATCTGGAATGGACGATGCTGGACGCTAGCCTGATCCGCGCCGACGTCCAAGCCGCCGGCGCGCGGCGAAAAAGGGGGACCGCACGCCCAGGCGCTTGGCCGCTGGCGCGGCGGCTTCGGAACCAAGATCCACGTCTGCGTAGACGCCTTGGGCCTGCCGGTCCGCATCATTCTGGGGCCAAGCCATAAGAACGACATGGCGCCCGCCTGCGACCTGATCGACGGCGTGGCCGCCCGGTACGTCCTGGCCGACAAGGCCTATGACGCCGATCGGCCGTATCTGAAGATCATCCAGCAGGGCGGCGACCCCGTCGTGCCGCCCCGTCGCCATCGCGAGCGACAGCACGCCTATGACCGCGCTCGACAAGGAGCGAAACCGCGTCGAACGCTTCTTCAGCCGCATCAAGTACTTCCGACGCATCGCCACGCGAGACGACGAGCTGGCGGCCACCTTCATGGGCTTCGTCACCCCGGGCGCCATCATGCTCTGGCTCAAATAGCTAAATCGTCACCGCAGCCTAGGAGCTGTGGACACTTACCGCCCCAGAGCACGGCGGCGGCGAGGTGTAGGACGGCGAGGTAGTTCCTGGCGTCTTCTCGAAGCGTGTGGCGACGCGCCGGAACTGCTTGAGGCGGCTGAAGCAGCATTGGACCAGGTGGCGTTGGGCGTAGAGGTGCTTGTCGAGCGGATGCTTGCTGGCGCGCGAGGGGTTGTTGGGAATGACCGCGAGCGCGCCCTTGGCGGCGATGGCTTGGCGCAGATGGTCAGCGTCGTAGGCGGTGTCGGCCATGACGACGCGGGCGTGCAGGCCTTGGATCAAGGCGGCGGCCTGGGGTGTGTCGCCCCGGTGTCCGGCGGTCAGGATGAACCGGACGGGCAGGCCAAGTCCCGCACGGCCATGTGGACCTTGGTGCTCAGGCCACCGCGGGAACGTCCAAAGGCTTGATCTTCAGACCCCCTTTTTTGGCCCCGCTAGCGTGCTGGTGGGCGCGAACGATGGTGGAGTCGACAATCAGGTATTCGAAGTCGGGATCGCCCGACATCGCTTCGAAGATCCGTCGCCAGACGCCCTTCTGGCTCCAGCGACTGAACCGTCGAAAGGCGCTGTTCCAATCGCCGAACGCCTCGGGAAGGTCGCGCCAGGGCGAACCCGTGCGCACGATCCACAACACGCCCTCGACGAACAGCCGGTTGTCACGGCCCGTCGAGCCCTTCTGGTCAGGACGACCGATGATCAGGCCCGACATGCGGTCCCAATCGGCGTCGCTCAGCACCAAACGATCCATCACACCCAAGACCGCCTCCTAAAAGACAGTCTTGAATCACGATTTGGAGCCGCCGGAATTCTTAGAGTCCACAGCTCCTAGAGCATCGCGCGGAAAAAGCGGCGCGAAGGCGGGACCTAGAGCAAGCTGCGCCATTCCTCATCCTGAGCTTGTCGAAGGACGAGGAATTCGGCCCAAGGCCGTCCACCGTCCACCGTCCACCGTCCACCGGCGCTAGCGGGCTATCGAAGGCGTCAACGGCGATCGACCCGGCGGTGAGGGCGAGGTGGTGGGTCCAAGGAAGGGGAGAACGGCCGGGATCACGGGCGAAGGCCTGTCCGGCAGGCCCGGAGCCCTCGCGTTTGGCGGCCAGTGGAAGGAACGCACGGTCCGCTGCGTCCGCAGCGAGACTCCATGGCCCCTCCTGCGCTCTATTGCTGTTCATCGCGAGGCGCTTGGAGGGCGGCATGATCCACAGCTTGAAGGCGGTCGGTGCAGCCCTGGCGCTTTTGCTCGGCGGGCCGCCGCTGGCCATCGCCGCGCAGCCGTCCTCCGCGGTCGCGGCGAAGAGCCAGGACGGCCAGCGGGATTTTGACTGGGAGATCGGTGAATGGACGACGCGCCTGTCCCGCCTCCAGCATCCCCTGACCGGGTCGAACGCCTGGGTCGAGTACGAGGGGGTGACCGTTGTCCGACCGGTGCTGGACGGCAGCGCCAATCTGGTCGAACTGAAGGTCAAGGGGGCGGCCGGCCGGATCGAGGGCCTGTCCCTGCGCCTGTACGACCCGGACGCCCAGCAGTGGAGCCTCAACTTCGCCGGCGGCGGGGTGCTCACCCGGCCGGTCTACGGCCAGTTCAAGGAGGGTCGCGGCGTCTTCTACGGACAGGACAGCTTGGGCGGCCGGGCCATCCTGGTGCGCTTCATCATCTCCGACGTCACCGCAAACTCCGCGCGCTTCGAGCAGGCGTTTTCGGATGACGGCGGGGTCAACTGGGAAGTGAACTGGATCGCCGTCGACACTCGCCGTTGAGCAGGGACTTCGCGCGTCCCTAGCTCAAGAGAGCCGCGCGCCGCTGGCGAACGGCAAGGGGATCCCTACCACGCCATGGCGCGGCCGTTGGGCAGGCGGGCTCGGCCGAGACGGCGCTTGGCGGCCTTGCCGCAGCCGACGATCATCGGCGCGTCGGCCCCGCGGAGCAGCGGCAGGTCGTCGAGGCTGTCGGTATAGGCGTAGGCCCAACGCGGGCCATGGCCGGCCTCGGCCAGGGCCTGGCACTTGCGCTGGTGGCGGCAATGAACGTCGGCCACCCAGCCGCCGGCCTGACGCTTGAGCGAGGTGCCCAAGACGACGATCGGCCGGCCCAGAGGGGTGATCAGAGCTTGGGCCAGGACGGTCGGCGCGGCGGTGACGATGACGACCTCATCGCCGCCGGCGAGGTGGGCGTCGAGGGTCTCGACCCCCTGGCCGCGCCAGGCGAGCGGCAGGGCGTCGGCATGGAAGCGGGCGGCGAAATCGGCGCAGGATTTCCGCAGCGCCCGCTCGTCCAGCCCGGCCGTGGCGATCCACAGCAGGATGGAAGCCCCGGCCCGGCGGGTGCAGGGCGCGATCACCATCGGGATGGCGACCGGCGAGACCAGCAGGGTGGCCAGCAGGCGGGGAACGGAGCGGCGGGCCCGGTCCCACAACCACACCGCCGTGGAGTCGCTGTCGAGCAGGGTGCCGTCCAGATCGAAAACCGCGAGCATGAGCCTCCTCCACCCATTACGGCCGGACGAGCGGCTCCCACGCAGCCGTCGGACCTGACCCATCAGACACGCCCTCTGTGTCAGAAACGCGTGACGATTGCGGTTCGCCTGTGGACAGATCAGGTTCATTTGTGGGCCTGCGCCGATCGAAGGCGCCATGCGAAGGACATGCGGCCTGATGGACCGTCTCTTGACCGCTCGTCTGATCGCCGAGCGCCCGGACGAGCGGGACTTGCCCGACCTAGTCGCCCTGCACCTTGATCCAGACGTCTCGCGCTATCTGGGCGGGATCCGGTCGGCGGAGGCGACAAAGGCCCATCTCGCGGCCTATCTGATCCATTGGAACCGCCACGGCTTTGGACTGTGGATCTGGCGCTCGCCCGACGGCGCCTTCGTGGGTCGCGCGGGGATCCGACCTTTGATAGTGGGCGGCGTCCAGGAGATCGAGATCGCCTACGCCCTGGCGCGCGACGCCTGGGGGCGGGGACTATGCCGGCGAGATCACGGAGAGGCTGGTCGGGCATGCCCTCGGGCGACTGGCCCTGCCGTCCCTCGTCGGGGTGGTCATGATCGATCACGGCGCCTCGCGCCGGGTGCTGGAGCGGGCGGGGTTCACGTTCGAGCACGAGGTGGTTCATGCGGGAGAACGCTGCGCGCTCTACCGCCTGAGCCGGCTGGCAGGCGGTGCAACGGCGGCATGACCTTGCCGGGCCGGGCGGTCAAAACGGCAAGGTTCTGGCGCCTAAGGGCTTGCTTTTTGGTCCGTTCACGCCTATTTGCGCGGCCATTCCACACGTGGACGTGCGGCGACGCCGGGGAGACATCCCGTCGTTACCGTTCCGGTCCCGGTCCGAATCGTCGGAGCGGGGGTGTCCACGGAGGTTCAACCGGAAGAAGGAGACCTATCATGGCGCTTCCCGAATTCTCCATGCGTCAGCTCTTGGAAGCTGGCGCCCACTTCGGCCACCAGACGCACCGCTGGAACCCGAAGATGGACCGCTACATCTTTGGTTCGCGTTCGAACATCCACATCATCGACCTGTCGCAGTCGATTCCGCTCCTGCACCAGGCCCTGGTGAAGGTGCGTGAGGTCGCCGCCGCCGGCGGCCGCGTGCTGTTCGTCGGCACCAAGCGCCAGGCCAGCGACCCGGTCGCCACCGCCGCCAAGCGCTGCGCCCAGTACTATGTCAACCACCGCTGGCTCGGCGGCACCCTGACCAACTGGCGCACCGTCTCGGGCTCGATCGCGCGTCTGCGCGAGTTGGAAGGCGTTCTGGCCGGCGAAGGCCAAGGCCGTTCCAAGAAGGAACTGCTGCAGCTGACCCGCGAGCGCGACAAGCTGGAGCTGTCGCTGGGCGGCATCAAGGACATGGGCGGCATCCCCGACATCATGTTCGTGATCGACACCAACAAGGAAGCGATCGCGATCCTCGAGGCCCGCAAGCTGAACATCCCGGTCGTCGCCATCCTCGACACCAACTGCGATCCGGACGGCATCACCTATCCGATCCCGGGTAACGACGACGCCGCCCGCGCGCTGCAGCTGTACTGCGACCTGATCGCCGACGCCGTTCTGGACGGCCTGGCCGCCGGCCAAGCCAACTCGGGCGTCGACCTGGGCGCCTCGATCGCTCCGATCGAGCCGACCCTGGCTCGCGAACTGACGCCGGAACCGGTGGCTGAAGCCGCTGCTCCGGAAGTTGCTCCCGCCGAAGTCGCTGCTCAGGAAGCTGCGTTTGAAGCCGCCGCTGCTCCGGAAGCCGCTCAAGAAGCGACCGCCGAAGCGATCGAAGCCGTCGCCGAAGAGCCGGCCGCGAGCTGATTTTCCGATCACCGGATCGGGATTTCGGTCCCGGTCCGGTCTTCGTGAACCTGACATGCGACCGGGCTATCAAGCCCGGTCGTAATTTTGTTTCACGCGTTTCCCCGCCGGACCGGTCCTGGTCGCGGTTGGAAGCGCTCTGACGTTTCAATGGAGGAACTCATGGCTGAAGTGACCGCTGCGCTGGTGAAAGAGCTGCGCGAAAAGTCCGGCGTCGGCATGATGGACTGCAAGAAGGCCCTGGTCGAAAACAACGGCGACATCGACGCGTCCATCGACTGGCTGCGCGAAAAGGGCCTGTCCAAGGCCGCCAAGAAGGCCGACCGCGTCGCCGCTGAAGGCCTCGTCGGCATCGCCGTCCGCAACGACGGCGCCGGCATGACCGCCGCCGCGGTGGAAGTGAACGCCGAGACCGACTTCCTGGGTCGCAACGAGCTGTTCCAGAACGCCGTCCGCAAGATCGCGGCCGTCGGCCTGGACAACGACGGCGTGGACGCCATCAACGCGGCCAAGACCGCCGACGGCGACGTCGTGGCGGATACGCTGACCAACCTGATCGCCACCATCGGCGAGAACATGGTCCTGCGCCGTTCGGCCAAGTTCTCGGTCGCCCAGGGCGCGGTGTCGTCCTACATCCACAACGCCACCGCCCCAGACCTGGGCCGCATCGGCGTGCTGGTGGCCATCGAAGGCGCCGGCGACCAGGCCAAGATCCTGGAGCTGGGCCGCAAGATCGCCATGCACGTGGCCGCGACCGCCCCGCTGTCGCTGTCGCCGGACGACCTGGACCAGGCCGCCATCGAGAAGGAGCGCCAGATCTTCACCGCGCAGGCGCTGGAGTCGGGCAAGCCCCCGGCCGTCGTCGAGAAGATGGTCGAAGGCCGCATCCGCAAGTTCCTGGAAGAAGTCGTGCTGCTGAAGCAGGCCTTCGTCATGAACCCGGACCAGACCGTCGAGCAACTGGTCGCCGAAACCGGCAAGGAACTGGGCTCGCCGCTCACCGTGAAGGGCTTCGTTCGCCTGGCCCTGGGTGAAGGCGTTGAAAAGGCTCCGGAAGGCGATTTCGCCGCCGAAGTCGCCGCCATGGCTGGCCAGGCCTAAGTCTTTTCCGACGCCTTCCCGTTCTTCGGAAAGGGGTGTCGGATTCGACCGCCTATGAAAGGCGCGGCGCGCATCGAGCGCGCGCCGCGCCTTTTTTGCGCCCCGGTCGCGCACCTGCACGCGATCTGGCCGGTTTGAGCCCGGAAAACCGATCCCACTTTTCCGGAACGCGCACTATGTTGCGTCCCGACGACTCAGGAAGAGCCTCCCGCATGTCCGAACCCCAGCACAGACCCTACCGCCGCGTGCTTCTGAAGGTTTCGGGCGAGGTGTTGATGGGCGACACGCCCTACGGCATCGACACCAAGACCGTCGAATCGGTGGCCGAGGACATCCGCGAGATCGTCCAGTCCGGCGTCGAGCTGTGCCTGGTGATCGGCGGCGGCAACATCTTCCGCGGCATGGCCGGCGCGGCCAAGGGCATGGAGCGCTCAAGCGCCGACTACATGGGCATGTTGGCTACGGTCATGAACGCCCTGGCCATGCAGGACGCCCTGGAGCGCATCGGCGTCTCCACCCGCGTGCAGTCGGCCATCCCGATGGCCACGGTCTGCGAGCCCTACATCCGCCGCCGCGCCCAGCGGCACCTGGAGAAGGGCAGGGTGGTGATCTTCGCCGCCGGCACCGGCAATCCGTTCTTCACCACCGACACCGCCGCGGCCCTGCGCGCCGCCGAAATGCAATGTGACGCCCTGTTCAAAGGGACTAGCGTCGACGGCATCTACAGCGCCGATCCCAAGAAGGATCCGCAAGCCAAGCGCTACGACACCCTCGACTACATGGACGTGCTGGCCAAGGACCTGCGGGTGATGGACGCCTCGGCCGTGGCCCTGATGCGCGACAACAACATCCCGATCGTGGTCTTCTCCATCAAGGGACGCGGCAACCTGCTGAACGTCCTCAAGGGGCAGGGGACTCACACCGTCGTCTCCGGCGTCCGCGCCGCTTAATTTCCCAGCGAAGAGAGCCCAAGCCATGGCCACCGCCGAAAAACCCGTCCTGTCCCGCTACAAGGACCGCATGGAAAAAGCCGTGCTATCCCTGAAGGAAGACTTCGCTGGCCTGCGCACCGGTCGCGCGTCCGCGGGCCTTCTCGACCAGATCATGGTCAACGCCTACGGTTCGATGGTGCAACTCAACACCGTCGCCTCGATCAGCGTCCCCGAGCCGCGCCAGATCAACGTCAACATCTGGGACAAGGGCGTCGTCTCGGCCGTCGAGAAAGCGGTTCGCAACTCGGACCTGGGCCTCAACCCGGTGGTCGAGGGCAACAACCTGCGCATTCCGATTCCGCCGCTGACCGAAGAGCGCCGCAAGGACTTGGTCAAGGTGGCCGGCAAGTACGCCGAAGCCCAGAAGGTGGCCGTCCGCAACATCCGTCGCGACGCCAATGACGACCTCAAGAAGGCCGAAAAGGCGTCCGTCATCAGCGAGGACGAGCTGAAGAAGATGGAGACCGAGGTCCAGAAGATGACCGACGCGGCCATCAAGCAGGTCGACGAGGCCTTGAAAACTAAGGAACAAGAGATCATGCAGGTTTAGCATCGACCTGCGTTGTGGGGGGAGATGAGGGAAGGYTGAAGCGCATGGCGCCGACGACCGGCCTGCAGGATGTCTCGACGCGCGCCGGGGGCGCCAAGTCGGGGCGGCCGTTGCATGTGGCCATCATCATGGACGGCAACGGCCGTTGGGCGAAGCGGCGCAACCTGCCGCGCGTCCTGGGCCATCGCGCCGGCGTCAACGCCCTGAAGCGGACCGTCGAAGGCGCCGCCGCCTTGGGCGTGGGCGTGATGACGGTGTTCGGCTTTTCCACCGAGAACTGGAGCCGTCCGCCGCAGGAGGTGTCGGAACTGATGGGCCTGCTGAAGGCCTATCTGGAGTCCGATATCGACCGGTTGGCCCGCGAGGGCGTG
The DNA here is from genome assembly GCF_001426985.1 of Caulobacter sp. Root1472. Classification (NCBI taxonomy): domain Bacteria; kingdom Pseudomonadati; phylum Pseudomonadota; class Alphaproteobacteria; order Caulobacterales; family Caulobacteraceae; genus Caulobacter; species Caulobacter sp. Root1472. Next base: position 127,401 of record NZ_LMFX01000001.1, read on the forward strand.
AAAGTCCGGATCATCGGTCGCCGCACGGGACTGGCCGCCGACGTGCTGGCCGTGATCGAGCGGGCCGAGAGCCGCACCAGCCATAACGACGCCTTCCTGCTGCAGGTGGCGTTCAACTATGGCGGCCGGGCCGACATCGCCGACGCCGCGCGCGCCTTCGCCGAGGCGGTGGAGCGCGGCGAAGCGCGGGCCGCCGACCTGGACGAGGCGCTGTTCGAGCGACACCTGTCGACGGCGGGGGCTCCGGCCCCGGACGTCATCGTGCGCACCAGCGGTGAGCAGCGGATCTCGAACTTCCTGCTTTGGGAATGCGCCTACGCCGAACTCGTGTATCAGGATGTTCTTTGGCCGGACTATGGGCCCGAACACCTGGCCGCCGCGTTGACGGAATATCGCAGCCGCGACCGTCGCTATGGAGGTATCGCCGTCGATGACGTCGCCGTCGCCGGCTAAACGTTTCAACTGGAGCAACCTGCGGATCCGTGTCGCCTCGGCCACGGTGCTGGTGCCTACGGTCGTGGCCGCCGTCTGGTTCGGCGACGTCTGGTACCTGGGCCTGATCCTGGTGGGGGTGGCGCTGCTGGCCCGCGAGTGGGCCGAGATGAGCGCCCGGCGGGCCGTGCTGGGCGTGGCCTTGGCGATCGGCGCGGCCGTGGCGATCTCGGTGATCGTCGCCTTCCGCGGCCACTACTACATCACCTGGCCCGTGGTGATCGTCGGGGCCGTGGCCGCCGCCCTGATGGCCCGCGGCGCGGTCGAGCGGCGGGCCGACGCGGCCTATGGGGTGATCTATATCGCGCCGGCGGTGATCGCGATGATCTGGCTGCGCCGGATGGAGGCGGGCCTGTCCTGGACTCTGCTGATGTTCACCGTCACCTGGTTCGCCGACATCTTCGCCTTCGCGACGGGCAGTCTGCTGAAGGGGCCCAAGCTTTGGCCGCGCTATTCGCCCAACAAGACCTGGTCGGGCTTCTTCGGCGGGCTGGTCGCCGCCTCTCTGGGGGCGGTGGGCATCGTGGCCCTGTCCCAGGCGCTGCCTGCGTTGCCGGACCTGCACCTGGCCTGGCCCGTGGCGGCCGCGATCGGCCTGCTGGGCGGCCTGGCCACCATGGCGGGCGACCTGTGGGAATCCATGCTGAAGCGCCGGTTCGGCGTGAAGGATTCGGGCGACCTGATCCCCGGCCACGGCGGCATGCTGGACCGCGTCGACGGCCTGATGTTCGCGGCGATCGTGGTCGCCGGCGCGCGGCTGCTCGACCAATGGGGATGGCTGCCTTGACTCACCCTCGCCCGGGCGTGGCCCGCAAGGTCGTGGTGCTGGGGTCGACGGGGTCCATCGGCGTTTCGACGCTGGACCTGTTCGAACAGGCCGACGTTGGCGTCGAGATCCTGGCCCTGACCGCCGGCCGCAACGTCGAGAAGCTAGCGCAGCAGGCCCTGCGCTGGAAGCCCCAGGTCGCGGTCATCGACGACGAAACTTGCCTGCCGGAGCTGCGCGAGCGCCTGGCGGGTTCGGGCGTCCGGGCCGCCGCCGGGGCCGCCGCGGTCTCCGAGGCCGCCGCCATGGGGGCGGACTGGGTGATGTCGGCCATCGTCGGCGCGGCGGGCCTGGCCCCGACCCTGGCCGCGGCCCGCACGGGCGCGGTCATCGCCCTGGCCAACAAGGAAAGCCTGGTCTGCGCCGGTCCGGCCCTGCTGGCCATCGCCCACGAGGCCGGCGGCTCGGTGATTCCCGTCGATTCCGAGCACTCGGCGATCTTCCAGGYGCTGCAGCGCGACTGTATCGACCAGGTATCGCGCCTGATCCTGACGGCCTCGGGCGGACCCTTCCGCACCTGGGACAAGGCCGCCATGGCCAAGGCCACGCCGGAACAGGCGGTGGCCCATCCGAACTGGTCGATGGGCGCCAAGATTTCGGTCGATTCCGCGACGATGATGAACAAGGGCCTCGAGATGATCGAGGCGTCCTACCTGTTCGACACTCCGCAAGAGCGCATCGACGTCGTGATCCACCCACAGTCCGTGATCCACAGCCTGGTCGAATACGCCGACGGCTCGACCCTGGCTCAATTGGGTCCGCCGGACATGCGCAGTCCGATCTCCTGCGCCTTCTCCTGGCCCCAGCGCCTTTCATGGCCGGCCAAGCCCCTGGACCTGGCCGCCTATGGCCAGCTGACCTTCGAGGCGCCGGACCTGGACCGCTTCCCGTCGATCGCCATCGCCCGCGAAGCCCTGCGTCTGGGCGGCGGCGCGCCGGCCGCCATGAACGCCGCCAACGAGGTGGCCGTCGCGGCCTTCCTTGACCGCCAGATCGGCTTTCTGGATATTGCGCGCGCGGTGGCGGGGACACTTGAGCGCATGAACGGCCTGGGCGAGCTCGCCGACAGCGTCGGCGACGCCCTCGACAGCGCGATGATGACCGACGCTTCGGCTCGCCGCATTGCGGCCGAGGTTGTCGGCCAGAATCGTATCTAGAGACTGACCGGGGAGTTGGGCGCCACCTTATGATCGGGTTTTTGACGGGCCTTCTTGCGTTCGTGTTCGTGCTGTCCGTCGTCGTGACAGTGCACGAGCTCGGCCATTTCTGGGCCGCGCGAGCCTGTGGCGTGGCGATCGACTGCTTCTCGATCGGCTTTGGCCCCAAGATCGTGGCGTGGCGCGACAAGACCGGCGTCGAATGGCGGATCGCCTCGATCCCCCTGGGCGGCTATGTGCGATTCTCCGGCGACGACAACGCCGCCAGCGTGCCGGACGGCAGCGACCTGGCGGTCCTCAAGCGCGAGATCGCCAGCCGCGAAGGCGAGGCGGCCGTTTCGCGCTACTACCACTTCAAACCCGTCTGGCAGCGCGCGATCATCGCCGTCGCCGGTCCCGTGGCCAATTTCCTGCTGGCGATCGCCGTGTTCGCCGTCTTCATGGTGACCCTGGGCGAATATCGCCATCCGGCGACAATCGAGACGATTCCGGCAAATAGCCCGGCCGCCGCGGCCGGGTTCAGGCCCGGCGATTTGATCACCAAGGCCGATGGTCGTCGGATCAAGACCTTCGAAGAGCTGAAGGGCTATGTCATGCTCCGGGCGCGTCTGCCCATCGACTTCACGGTCGAGCGTGGCGATCAGACCCTGCATCTCGTGGCCACCCCGGTCCAGGTCGAGGTCGTCGACAAGATCAACGGCCGTATGAAGATCGGCCAACTGGGCATCGGCAACACCAGCCGCCCCTACCACTATCGCTCGTCGATCTGGCGCGCCATTCCCGACGCCACCGTGCAGGTCTGGGACCAGATCAGCACCATCGGCTTTTACCTCGGACGCCTGGTCACGGGGCAGATCTCGGCCGACCAGATCAGCGGCGTGATCGGCATCGGCCATGCTGTCGGCGCCATGGCCTCGGCCACCACGGTCGATGCGCCCGACATCCAGACGCTGCTGCTGCGTTTCTTCGTCGGCCAGATGATCATGGTCGCCACCCTGTCGGTCAGCATCGGCTTCATGAACCTGCTGCCCATACCGGTGCTCGATGGCGGCCATTTGCTGATGTACGCCTACGAGGCGATCGCCAAGCGACCGCTGAAGGCCGAGTTCCAGGCCGCCGGCTTCAGAGCGGGGCTTGCCTTGATCCTTGGTTTCATGCTGTTCGCGGCCTGGAACGATCTTCACCGCTACGACGTGTTCAAATTCATTGGCGGCCTGTTCTCGTGACCTGTTCGCGTGAGCCCGGCCGTCCGTCCATGATTGGTCCCATGAGCAAAATTCGCGCCCACAGCGCCGCGTTCGCCACCGGCGTTGCGCTCCTTCTCGGTTCCACGGCCCTCACGGCGCCGCAGGCGGCCCTGGCCCAGGCCCAGACTACGGGCGTGGTCCAGCGCATCGTGGTGCAGGGCAACGAGCGGATCGAGCAGGGGACCGTGCTGTCCTACCTGCCGATCCAGCCGGGCGAGACCGTCGATCCCCAGCGCCTCGACCTGGCGCTGAAGACCCTGGCGCGCACCGACCTGTTCGCCGACGTCAAGATCGAGCTGCAAGGCGGCGACCTGATCGTCAAGGTCGTCGAGAACCCGATCATCAACCAGGTGGTCTTCGAGGGGAACTCGGCGCTCAAGGAAGACAAGCTGAAGGACGAGGTGCAGATCCGTCCGCGCGGCATCTTCACCCGCGCCAAGGTCCAGGCCGACGTCCAGCGCATCATCGAGCTGTATCGGCGCTCGGGCCGCATCTCGGCGACCGTGACGCCCAAGGTGGTCGAGCTGCCGCAGAAGCGCGTCGACCTGGTGTTCGAGATCAGCGAAGGCCCCAAGAGCGGCGTGCTCGGCGTCAACTTCCTGGGCAATGTCGAATATTCGGACAACGACCTGAAGGACGTCATCGTCACCAAGGAGTCGCACTGGTACAAGTTCCTGACCAGCAACGACAACTACGATCCGGACCGGATCGAGTACGACCGCGAGCAGCTGCGCAAGTTCTACCGCAATCGCGGCTATTTCGACTTCCGCGTGGTGGCCACCGTCGCCGAACTGGCCACCGACAAGAACGGCTTCGCGGTCACCTATACGATCGACGAAGGCCCCAAGTACAAGTTCGGCAAGGTCACGGTCGAGACCGAACTGAAGAAGCTTGACGGCAACCTGCTGGCCCAGATCCTGCCGATCCGCGCCGGCCAGCTGTACGAAGACGACAAGATCGAGCAGGCCACCGACGCCCTGACCTTCGCGGCGGGCGCGGCCGGCTTCGCGTTCGTGGACGTGCGCCCGCGGTACGTGCCCAACCACGAGAACAACACCGTGGACGTGGTGTTCTCGGTGCGGGAAGGCCCGCGGGTCTATGTCGACCGGATCGACATCGTCGGCAACACGCGCACGCTGGACTACGTGGTGCGCCGCGAACTGGAAGTGGCCGAGGGCGACGCCTACAACCGCGTCCTGGTCGACCGCTCGAAGAACCGCGTCCGCGCCCTGGGCTTCTTCAAGGACGTCAACATCGAGGAAGTGCCCGGCGCTCAGCCGGACCGCACGACCCTGCGGGTCAAGACCGAGGAGCAGCCGACGGGCGAACTGTCGTTCAGCGCCGGCTACAGCTCGGTCGACAAGCTGGTGCTGGACGTCGGCATCACCGAACGGAACTTCCGCGGCCGCGGCCAGAACCTGCGGGCCCGCGTCTCCGTCGGTTCGCTGCGCCAGCAGATCGACTTCGGCTTCACCGAGCCGCGCTTCCTGGGCCGTGACCTGCGCGCGGGGCTGGATCTGTACTCGTATCGGTACGACCTGAGCGACTACGCCGCCTACGATACGGAATCGACCGGCGGCACGCTGCGCCTAGGCTTCCCGCTGACCCAGAACGCTTCAATGGGCCTGCGCTACCAGCTCCGCCAGGACAAGGTGAGCGTGGAGGACAGCCTCTGCACCAATGGCCAGGTGTCCGACATCCTGTGCCTGCAGCGCGGCTCGTACATCACCTCGCTGATCGGCTACAATCTGCGGCTCGACAAGCGCAACGACCCGATCCAACCGACCCGCGGCTGGTTCGCCGACCTGAGCCAGGACCTGGCCGGCTTCGGCGGCGACACCAAGTATCTGAAGACCGAGACCGACGCCGGCTGGTACTGGGGCTTCAACAAGGACTTCATCTTCAGCGCCGTCGGTTCGGCGGGCTATATCGAGGGCTGGGGCGGCGACAACATCCGCATCAACGACCGCTTCTACAAGGGCGGCAGCTCGTTCCGCGGCTTCGAGATCGCCGGCATCGGCCCGCGCGACACGACCAACGGCAACCAGAGCAGCAACTCCCTGGGCGCCAAGCTCTACGCCATCGGCACGTTCGAGCTGACGGTCCCGACGTTCCTGCCCGAGCAGTACGGCATCAAGGCCGCGGTGTTCTCCGACTTCGGCACGGCCGGCCAGTTGGACGACGTCGACCGGCTGGACAAGGCCGGACTGGTCAATCCGAAGATCAAGGACGGGCTGGGCTTGCGGGCTTCGGCTGGCCTGAGCATCGACTGGAAGTCCCCCATGGGGCCCATCCGGTTCGATTTCAGCCATATTCTCGCTAAAGAAGACTACGACAGGACCGAAACCTTCCGGTTCTCCACCTCCACAAGGTTCTAATCAGCATGACCTCCAAGTTCCTCGCCGCGACCGTTTCGGGTCTGGCCGCTTTCGCCACGGCGTCGGGCGCCTTCGCCCAGGCCACGCCTCCGACCGCCCCGGCCGCGCCGCCGGTCACCCACGGCGCGCCGATCGCCGGCGTCTGCATCTTCTCGAGCCAAGGCGCCGTCGCCCGCTCGCAGGTGGGCAAGGCCGTCGACGCGCGCCTGAAGACCATTATCTCGCAGGTCAACGCCGAACTGAACGCCGAGCGGACCAGCCTGGAAACCGACGCCAAGGCGTTGGACGCCAAGCGCGCCACCCTGGACCAAAGCGCGCTCGAACAGCAGGCCGCCGCCCTGCAGGTGCGCGGCAACGCCTTCCAGCGCAAGGGCCAGCTGCGCCAGCGCGAAGTCGAGGCCACCGAGCAGAAGCAACTGGCCCGCGTCTATCAGGAACTGGACCCGGCCATCCGCCAGGCCTACCAGGCCAAGACCTGCTCGATCCTGATCGAGCGGGAGTCGGTTCTGCTGGGCAACCCGGCCATGGACATCACCGACTCGGTCGTCGCCGCGGTCGACGCCCGGATCAAGACCCTGACCTTCGATCGCGAACGTCTGGACCAAGCGGCTCCGGGGGCTCAAGCTCTCCAGCCGACGACTCCCAAGAAGTAGTCGAGTCGGCCCGGGCATGACGCCTGGGCCGCTCACGAGAGGACCGATGCCGGACCCGCGCTTTTTCGAAGACCTGGGTCCGGCGACCCTCGCGGAACTGGCCAGCCTGAGCGGTGCTCGGCTGGCCGATCCGGCTGGCGGCGATCACCGGATCTCCCACGTAGCGCCGCTCGAAGGCGCGGGCGTCGGCGCCGTCACCTTCCTGTCCGATCCAAAGCGCCTGGCCGATCTGGCCGACCTTGATGGCGCGGCCTGTTTCCTGAAGCCCGAACACGCCGACCGCGCGCCGCCCGGCCGCCTCCTGCTGCTGACCAGCCACCCGCAGGCGGCCTGGGCCGCCGCCGCCCAGCGCCTGCACGCCCCACGCCGCCACGACGGCGCTCAGCACGTCCATCCCGACAGCGAACTGGAGGAGGGCGTGACCCTGTCTCCGGGCGTGACCATCGGCCAGGGCGCGCGAATCGGCCGGGGAACCTGGCTGGCGCCAGGCGTGGTGATCGGCCCGGGCGTGACCGTGGGGCGCGACTGCCGGATCGGGGCCAACGCCGTGATCGGTTTCGCCCTGATCGGCGACCGGGTGTCGATCCACGCCGGCGCGGTGATCGGCGAGGCGGGATTCGGCGCGGCCGGCGGGCCCGCGGGCGTCGTCGACCTGCCTCAGCTGGGCCGGGTCGTGCTGCAGGACGGGGTGACGATCGGCGCCAACAGCTGCGTGGACCGCGGCGCCTTTGGCGACACGACCATTGGCGAGAACACCAAGATCGACAATCTCGTCCATGTCGCCCACAACGTCCGGCTCGGTCGCAACTGCGTCGCCGCCGCCTTCACGGGCATTTCCGGCAGCACCGTGGTCGGCGACGGGGTCGCGTTCGGCGGCAAGGCCGGCGTGGCCGATCACCTGACGGTCGGCGCGGGCGCCCAGATCGGCGCCTCGGCGTCGGTCTTCAAGGACGTGCCGGCCGGCGAAACATGGACTGGATTCCCGGCGCGGCCGCTCAAGCGGTGGCTTCGGGAAACCGCGTGGCTGTCGCGCAAGGCGGGCGGCCGTGAATCGAAGGGCTAGGGGCGAAATGAGCCAATCCAAAGTTGAAGAGCCGCTGGCCGACATCGACATCGCCGAGATCCTCAACCGGATCCCGCATCGCTATCCGTTCCTGCTGGTCGACCGGGCCGAGGCGTATCGCCCGCACCAGTCGATCGTGGGCGTCAAGTGCGTGACGATCAACGAGCCGTTCTTCCAGGGCCACTTCCCCGGCAATCCGGTGATGCCAGGCGTGCTGATCATCGAGGCCCTGGCCCAGACGGGCGCGGTGCTGATGAGCAAGTCGCTCGAGGTCGACACCGAAGGCAAGACCATCTTCTTCATGTCGGTCGACAACGCCCGCTTCCGCAATCCGGTGCGGCCCGGCGACGTGATCCGCATGGAGGTCGAGGTGGTCCGCGCCCGTTCCAGCATCTTCAAGTTCAAGGGCGTGGCCAAGGTCGGCGACAAGGTCGCGGCCGAGGCGGAGTTCGCGGCGATGGTGGTGGAGACGCCCAAGGCATGACCCAGATCCATCCCACCGCCATCGTCTCGCCGGGGGCGCAGCTGGGCCAGGACGTCGAGGTCGGCGCGTTCTGCACCGTGGGGTCCCAGGTCCAGCTAGGCGACGGCGTGCGGCTGGTCTCGCACGTGGTGATCGAGGGCGCGACGCAGATCGGGGCGGGGACCACCGTCCATCCGTTCGCTGTGCTGGGCGGCGCGCCGCAGCATCTGGCCCACAAGGGCGAGGAAACTCGCCTGGTGATCGGCGAGCGCAACATCATCCGCGAGCATGTCACCATGCACACCGGCACGGTTGGCGGCGGCGGGGTGACCAAGATCGGTTCCGACAGCCTCTACATGGTCGGCGCCCATGTGGCCCATGACTGCATCGTCGGCGATCGCGTGACCTTCGCCAATAACGCCACCCTGGGCGGCCACGTGGTGATCGGCGACTTCGTGTTCATGGGCGGGCTGTGCGCCGTCCACCAGTTCACCCGCATCGGCCGCTACTCGTTCGTCGGCGGCGGCGGGGTGGTGACCAAGGACATCATTCCCTACGGCTCGGTGTGGGGCAACCACGCTCACCTGGAAGGCCTGAACCTGGTCGGCCTGAAGCGGCGGGGCTTCACGCGCGAGGCGATCAACGCCCTGCGCGCCGCCTACCGCCTGCTGTTCGCCGACGAAGGCACCTTCCAGGAGCGCCTGGACGACGTGGCCGAAGCCCATGCCGACACGCCCGAGGTGATGGAGATCGTCGATTTCATCCGGTCGGAGGCCAACCGGCCCCTGTGCCTTCCCGAGCGCGAAGTCTAGGAGCGGCCATGCGTAAGCTGGGTCTGATCGCCGGGGGCGGTTCCTTGCCCGTGGAACTGGCGCAGCATTGCGAGGCCGCGGGGCGGCCGTTCGCCGTGATGCGCCTGAAGTCGTTCGCCCAGCCGGTGCTGGCCCGCTATCCCGGCGTCGAAGTGGGACTGGGCGAGTTCGGCAAGGTGTTCAAGGCGCTGCGGGAGGAAGGCTGCGAAGCCGTGTGCTTCGCCGGGGTCGTCGATCGCCCCGACTTCTCGACGATCAAGCCGGATCTGCGCGGCCTGGCCGTGATCCCGGGCCTGGTCAACGCCGCCCGCAAGGGCGACGACGCCCTGCTGCGCCGGCTGCTGGCCGAGTTCGAGAAGGAAGGCTTCGCGATCGAGGGCGCCCACGAGGTGCGGGGCGAGATGACCCTGCCGCGCGGGGCTCTGGGCAAGCATGCGCCCAAGGAAACCCACGTCGCCGACATGGACCGGGCGCTGGACGTGGCCCGGGCCATCGGCGCGCTGGACGTCGGGCAGGGCGCTGTGGTCTGCGACGGCCTGGTGCTGGCGGTCGAGGCCCAGGAGGGCACGGACGCCATGCTCCGCCGGGTCGCCGACCTGCCCCAGGCGATCCGCGGCAACGCCGAGGCGCCGCGCGGGGTGCTGGCCAAGGCGCCCAAGCCGATCCAGGAGACCAAGGTCGACCTGCCGACCATCGGCGTCGCCACCGTGCAGCGCGCCGCGCGCGCGGGCCTGGCCGGCGTGGTCGGCGAGGCTGGCCGCCTGCTGATCGTCGACCGCGACCAGGTGATCGCCTGCGCCGACGACCTGGGCCTGTTCGTGTACGGGGTCGAACCACGGGCCGACAGATGAGCCCGACGGGCTCAGAGGGGCGGCCGCTGACCGTGATGCTGGTGGCGGCCGAGGCTTCGGGCGACGCCCTGGGCGCCAAGCTGGCCCGCGTGCTGCGCGAGCGTCTCGGCGCCGGCAAGGTCCGCTTCGTCGGCGTCGGCGGGGCCAAGATGGCGGCCGAGGGGATCCATAGCCCGTTCGACATCGCTCAACTGTCCATCCTGGGCATCGTGGAGAGCCTGAAGGCCTATCCGCGCGCCATGGCCCGCCTGAAGGACACCCTGGCCCTGGCGGCCCGGGAAAAGCCCGACGTGGCGGTGCTGATCGACAGCTGGGGCTTCAACATCCGCCTGGCCAAGGCGCTGCGCAGGCAGCACCCGGGCCTGCCGTTGGTCAAGTACGTCGCCCCCCAGGTCTGGGCCTATCACGCAAGCCGCGCCAAGGACCTGGCCGGGGCGGTGGACCTGCTGCTGTCGATCCAGCCGATGGACAAGCCGTATTTCGACGCCGCCGGCCTGGCCAACGTCTTCGTCGGCAACTCGGCCCTGGCCCACGATTTCAGCCGCGCAGACCCGGCCCGGCTTCGCGCCGCGATTGGCGCCGCGCCCGGCGAGCCGATCCTGCTGGTGCTGCCCGGCAGCCGTCCGTCCGAGATCCAGCGGGTCATGCCGCCGTTCGAGGACGCCGTGCGCCGCCTCAAGGCCGATCGACCGGACCTGCACGTGGTCGTGCCCGCCGCCTCGACCGTGGCGCAAAGCGTCAAGGCGCGGGTCGCGGCCTGGCCGTTCCGGGCCCACGTCGTCGAGGACGAGACGCTGAAGGACGACGCCATGGTCGCCGGCACGGTCGCCCTGGCCTGCAGCGGCACGGTGACCACCGAACTGGCCCTGGCCGGCTGTCCGATGGTGGTCGGCTATGTCACCGGCAAGATCACCTACGCCCTGCTGAAATCGATGTTCAAGCCGCGCTGGGTGACCCTGTTCAACATCGCCGCCGACGACACCGTCGCGCCCGAGCGGCTGCAGGACGCCTGCACGGGCCCGGCCCTGGCGGCCGACGTCGCCCGGCGGCTGGACGACCCGGCCCTGCGCGCCGCCCAGATCGCCGCCCAGAACGCCGCCCTCGACAAGATGGGGCGCGGCATGCCCGACCCCTCCGAAGCGGCGGCTTCCGCCCTGCTGGACTTCCTGAGGGCGCGCGGCCTGCTCTAGGCGGCGCGGTCGCGTCCGGGCGTTAAGCAAGCCTTTAAGATCCGCTTCACGGCTCTCGCCTAGGGTGGAGGCCCTGGCGACCGTCCTGTCGCCGGCTGGAGCCCTGGCGTGACGATCTTTTCGGTCACCCCCTTGTCGTCCTTGACGCCGTCCGCCCCCGTCAGCCGGGCCGACCAGGCGGCCGAGGCGCTTGCCCGGATCGCGGTCATCCAATCGGTCGAGACCTTGGGCGCGATGATCGACCAGTCCCAGTCCCAGGCCGACTTGGCCAACCTGGCCAAGGACGCGGTGGGAGAGGGCGAGGCGGGACGCGCCAAGGTCGCCGAAGCCCGCGCCGTGGCCCTTGGACCCGACGTCCAGGTCGAAACCCCCGCTCGCGCCGTCGCCGCGGCCGCCGGCCGAGCCGCCGCCCGGCAGGCGGGCCTGGCGCCCCTGATGGCCGACATGGCCCAGGCCGCCGCCGAGCCCGACACGCCGCGCCAGGTCAAGGCGGCCATCGCGCAGGTCATGGCGCTAGGGACCCGCCTGGATGGCCAGATCAGCGGTCCGGAGATCCGCCAGGCCCTGCAGCGCTCGGGCCTGTTCCTGGAAGCCCGCCTGGCCACCGCCGCTCCCGACGCCCCTCCGCAGCGCCAACAGACCGGCACCCTGACGGCGCCGCCCAAGGCCGTCCCGACCCCGACGCCCAACAGCGACATGAAGGCCGCGCTGCTGGTGTTCCGCGAAGTGGTCAAGACCTGGGCCGACGGCCTGCCGCCGATGGCCGCCCAGGCTGGCGCCACGCCCAATTCAGCGCCGGGCGCCACGCCGAACGCGGCAGCCACGGCGGCGGCGTCCTCCGCCCAACTCGGCGCGCCCCAGGCCCAGGCCACGGCGATCCCGTCGCCGACTCGCCCGACCAGCCAGGTTCCCATGCCGACGACTTTCGATCGAGAAGCGCCGACTCCGGCCTTGCCCTCGACTGACGCTGCCGCCCGTGGCGCGGTCGCAAGGCCTCCGGGCGGATGGCCCAACGTCAACGCGTCTCCGCAGGCGGCCCGCCTCGCGCCGACGCCGCAACCGCCGGCGCTTCCGGCGTTCGGGGCCATCACGGCCGAGGACCTGCCGCCTCTGCTTCCGGCGCGCATCGCGTCGGCGGTGGCGGCGGCCTATGGCGGACCCGAGGTCGCTTCCGGCCCGCCCTCCCAGACCCCGCCGCCCTACGCCGGCGCTCCGACCCATGCCCAGGCCGCCGCCCAGCCGGGTCTGGCGGCCGGCGCGGGGCCCCACGCCGTCGCTCAGCGCCTTCTGGCCGAGACCGGCGCGGCCCTGGCCCGCACCGAGCTGTTGCAGATCGCTTCGCTCCCGGAGCCGCCCGCCGCTGGCCGGCCGGTGGAGGAGCACGGGCAGCGCTGGGTGTTCGACATGCCGTTCATGACCCCGCAGGGCCCCGCCGCCGCCCAGTTCGAGATCAGCCGCGACGGCGGCGGTTCGGGCGGGGAGGGCGACCGCGCCCTGGGCCGCACCTGGCGCGCCCGCTTCTCGCTGGACGTCGAGCCGATGGGCCCGGTCCACGCCCAGGTGGCCCTGACCGGCGACCGGGCCCGCGTCTCGTTGTGGGCCGAGCGTCCCGTGGCGATGGCTCGATTGCGGGCCGGCGAGGAGCGGCTGGGCGGCGCTCTGCGCGACGCCGCCCTGGAGCCCGAAATCGCCTTCCACGCCGGTCAGCCGCGCGCCCCGGCCGCCGCGCCGGGCCAGTTCCTGGATCAGGCCACGTGACCGGCGCCATCCGCTCCGCCGGGCCCCGCATCGCCGTGGCCCTGCATTACGAGGAGCCCAACGCCCCGCGCGTGGTCGCCTCCGGCCGCGGCTGGGTGGGCGACAAGATCATCGAGACCGCCCGCGAGCACGGCGTGCCGATCGAGGAGAACCCGGCCCTGGCCCAGGCCCTGTCGACCATCGAACTCGACGAGGAGATCCCCGAGGCGCTCTATGTCGCGGTGGCCGAGATCCTGGGCTTCATCCTGCGTAGCGCCGAGGGACGGTAGCGCCGTCGAGAGACGGCCTTCAGACCCGCCGCACGGGTTGGCGGATCACGGTCCTGAGCTTTTCCGGCGCCGTCTTGCGCGGGTCGCTCAGATAGACCTCATGATGCCGCCCGGCGAAATCGTAGCCGCCGGCGGGCATGATCTCGCCGTGCAGCCTGGCGAGCAGCGGCCCCTCGTCGTCGTAGGCGCCCACGTGCAGGGCCTGCAGGCAGAGGCCTTCCTCCAGGCGTTCGAGCCTCAAACTTCCAGGAAGGCCGCCGAGCTTCTCCAGCGCCTTGCTCCGGGCGGCCTGGAAGGCCTCGTCGTCCACAGGGTCGGGCAGCATGATCGTCATGGTCCAGTCCCATTCGTCCTTGCGGCGCGCGGTGAAGCTTTCGGGATCGGGCGCCGACCAAAGCCCTTCCAGCGGCGGCACGACGAAGTCCCTGCCGTTGGCCTTGCTGGCGAACTTGATCGTGAAGGCTGTCGTGTACAGGCTCTCGACGGCCAGCCGGTAGGCCGGGACCGTGTTCGGGTCGCCGTGGCCGTCCACCATCAGGTAGGAGACCGGCGGCGCCTCAATCGTCACGAAGCGGCCGAGTGGCGCGGTGAAGAGCGCCTTCCGTGTCTTCTTCAGGTCCAGCTTTTCCATCTACCCTCGCGGCGTCGTAGTCTCGGGCGGCGGCCGTCTCCGGGCCCAAGGTTGCACAAGGGGAGCCTGATTCAGGCGGCAATGGCGGCCGAAGCCGTCGTCTCGGACAAGAAAAAGGCCCCGCTTTCGCGAGGCCTTTTCCAATTCAGCGATGTCGAAGCGCCTAGCCGCGCTTGTCGACCGCCACGTAGTCGCGTTGCGTCGCGCCGGTGTAGAGCTGGCGCGGGCGGCCGATCTTGCGCGAGGGATCCTCGAACATTTCCTTCCACTGGCTGATCCAGCCGACGGTGCGGGCCAGGGCGAACAGCACGGTGAACATGTTGGTCGGGAAGCCCATGGCGCGCAGGGTGATGCCCGAATAGAAGTCGATGTTCGGGTACAGCTTGCGGTCGATGAAATACTGGTCGCTGAGCGCGACCTTCTCCAGCTCCATGGCCACGTGCAGCAGCGGGTCGTTGATACCCAGCTGCTCCAGCACCTCGTAGCAGGTCTTCTGCATGACCTTGGCGCGCGGGTCGAAGTTCTTGTACACGCGGTGGCCGAAGCCCATCAGCTTGTACTTCTTGTCCTTCACGCCCTGCACGAAGGCGGGGATGTTCTCGACCGAGCCGATCTCCTCCAGCATCTCCAGGGCTTCCTGGTTGGCGCCGCCGTGCGACGGGCCCCAGAGGCAGGCGATGCCGGCGGCGATGCAGGCGAACGGGTGGGCGCCCGACGAACCGGCTAGGCGGACGGTCGAGGTCGAGGCGTTCTGCTCGTGGTCGGCGTGCAGGATGAAGATGCGGTCCATGGCGCGGGTCAGGACGGGGTTGGGAACCCAGTCCTCGGCCGGCACCGAGAAGCACATGCGCAGGAAGTTTTCCGAGTAGCTGAGCTCGTTGCGCGGCGTCACGAACGGACGGCCCTGCGAGTACTGGAAGGCGCGCGCGGCGATGGTCGGCATCTTGGCGATCAGGCGATGGGCGCTGATCTCGCGCTGCTTGGGATCATCGACGTTCAGGCTGTCGGCGTAGAAGGCCGACAGGGCGCCGACCGCGCCGGTCATGACCGCCATAGGGTGGGCGTCGCGGCGGAAGCCCTGGAAGAAGCTGTCGAACTGGGCGTGCAGCATCGTGTGGTAGGTGATGTTGCGTTCGAACTTGGTGAATTCCTCGGCCGTCGGCAGTTCGCCGTTCAGCAGCAGGTGGCAGACTTCCAGGAACGAGGACTTCTCGGCCAGCTGGTCGATCGGATAGCCGCGGTGCAGCAAAATGCCGGCGTCGCCATCGATATAGGTGATCTTGCTTTCGCACGACGCCGTCGAGGTGAAGCCCGGATCGAAGGTGAAGTGGTCGGAGTCGCCATACAGCTTCCGCACGTCCAGGACGTCCGGACCCGTGCTGCCCTTGAGGATCGGCAGGTCGTAGTTCTTGTCGCCGATCGTCAGCGTGGCTTTGTCGGTCATGCGAGAGACCCCTTCAATGATGGAACGATCAGTCCAGTTTTCGATTTCGCGGTTGCGTTATAGCGCCTCATGCGCGCGACGCCAGGGCGTCGTCAAGGCGCCCTAGAGACTCCTCGCGACCGAGCGCGGCCATGATCTTGTTCAGGTCGGGCGCCTGGGCCCCGCCGGTGAGGATCCCACGCAATGACGGGCCGAATTTGCCAAAGCCCACGCCTTCGGATTCCGCGAAGGATTTCAACAGGGTTTCCAGCTCCGACACGCCCCAGACCGGCGCCGCGCCCAGCTGGGCCCGCAGGCGGGCCAGGCGCTCGACGGTCTCGTCGGTCAATTGCTTGACGGTCTTTTCTTCCAGGACCAGCGGACGCACCTTCAGCGCGAACGCGCAGTGCTCGGCCAACTCCAGGATGGTCTTGGCGCCTTCCTTGACCTGCGGCACGACCGCCAGCAGGCGCTGGGCGGCGTCGGCCGGCAGCTCGGCGCTCTGGGCCTGCAGGGCTTTCAGGGTCAGGTCGGCCAGGCGGGCGTCGTCCGCCTGGCGCAGGTGCTGGCCGTTGATGAAGTTCAGCTTGGCCCAGTCCAGGCGGGCCGGGGCCTTGACCACGTCCTTGACGTCGAACCAGGCGATCGCCTGCTCGTCGCTGAACACCTCGTCGTCGCCATGGCCCCAGCCCAGGCGGGCCAGGTAGTTGCGCATGCCCTCGGGGATGTAGCCCATGTCGGCGAACTCGCCGACCGCCTGGGCGCCGTGGCGCTTGCTGAGCTTGGCGCCGTCGGGGCCGTGGATCAGCGGGATGTGGCCGAAGGCCGGCAGGGTCCAGCCATTGGCCTGGTAGATCAGGGTCTGGCGGGCGGCGTTGTTCAGGTGGTCGTCGCCGCGGATCACGTGGGTGACGCCCATGTCGTGGTCGTCGACCACCACGGCCAGGTTGTAGGTCGGGGCGCCGTCGGCGCGCAGCAGCACCAGGTCGTCCAGGTCGGCGTTGTTGAAGGTCACCGGACCCTTGACCAGGTCGTCGACCAGGGTCGTGCCCTCGGTCGGTCCCTTGAAGCGGATGACGTGCGGCAGGCTGGGGTCGTTGGGCGGCGGGGCGTCGCGCCAGGGCGAGCGCAGGGCCGGACCGCCGGCCCGCGCGGCCTCGCGGGCCGCGGCCAGCTCCTCGACGGTCATCCAGCAGCGATAAGCGCGGCCGGCGGCCAGCATCTCCTCCACCACGGCGCGGTGACGGTCGGCGCGGCTATACTGGAAGACCACCTCGTCGTCGGACTTCAGGCCCAGCCAGTCCAGGCCTTCGAAGATCGCGGCGACGGCCGCCTCGGTCGAACGCTCGCGATCGGTGTCCTCGACGCGAACAAGGAACTTCCCACCCGTATGGCGTGCATATAACCAGTTGAACAGCGCGGTGCGTGCGCCGCCGATATGCAGGAAGCCGGTTGGCGACGGGGCGAAGCGGGTGACGACGCCTGAGGGGGGCGAGGGGGAATTGGTCATCGGGATCAAGGCTGACGAACTGGAGGCCACGGACGTGGCGAGGACGTCACCGGACATGTCCGGTGGCTGGGCGGCGCGTCTTAGCACGCGTCTTCGCGCGCGTCCTAGCGTGGGAGCGGTAACAGCTTCGCTGATCGACGAGATCGACGCCAATCGCGAGCGCTGGATGCTGTGGTCGCCGGTGGCCTTCGGCCTCGGCGCGGCCGGCTACCTGGAACTGAGGGCCGAGCCGTCCTGGGCGTTGCTGGCCGGACTGGCGGCCGGATTGGCGATTCTGGCGGCGCTGATCGGGCGGCGGTCGGCGACGGGGCTGTCGGTGGTCCTGGTGCTGGCGACCTTCCTGGCGGCCGGGGCGCTGGCCGGCAAGGTCCGCTCGCACGCGGTGGCCGCGCCGATCCTGGCGGGCGAGCGGACGGTGATGACGATCGACGGCTTCGTGGTCGACGTGGTCAGTCCCGGCGCGGGCGGGCCGCGGCTGCTGATCGCGCCGGTGCGGATCAGCCGCCTGGCTCCGGAGGACACGCCCAAGCGAGTGCGGGTGACCGTCGAGGCCGAGGACATCCCCGCGCCCGGCCAGGCGATCCGCCTGCGGGCCATGCTGGGACCGCCGCCGCCGCCGGCCGCGCCGGGAGCCTACGACTTCGCCCGCGACGCCTGGTTCCACGGCGTGGGCGGCGTCGGCTTCGCGATCGGACAGTCCCAACCCGCCACCCTGGACCCGCCGCCGTGGCGCCTGCGGGCGGCCATGGCGGTCAACGCCTTCCGCTGGCGGCTGGCCAGCCGCATCGTCGAGGACATGGGCGTGGCGCGCGGCGGCGTCGCCGCGGCCATGGTCACCGGCCACGAGGCCTGGATCACCCAGGACCAGACCGACGCCATGCGCGCTTCGGGCCTGGCCCACATCCTGTCGATCTCGGGCCTGCACATGGCCATCGTCGGGGGCTTCGCCTTTGGCCTGGTGCGGCTGCTGATCGCCGCCTGGCCCTGGGCGGCGCTGCGGGTTCCGGGCAAGAAGGTCGCGGCCGTGGCGGGCCTGGCGGCCGTCGCGACCTATCTTGTCATTTCGGGCGCGCCGCCGCCGGCCCTGCGGGCGGCGATCACCGC
The DNA here is from genome assembly GCF_001426985.1 of Caulobacter sp. Root1472. Taxonomy (NCBI): domain Bacteria; kingdom Pseudomonadati; phylum Pseudomonadota; class Alphaproteobacteria; order Caulobacterales; family Caulobacteraceae; genus Caulobacter; species Caulobacter sp. Root1472. The sequence continues at coordinate 145,228 of NZ_LMFX01000001.1, forward strand.
CACGGTGGCCTTCGCCGCCATCCTGTTCGACCGGCAGGCCATCACCCTGCATGGGCTGGCGATCGCCGCCCTGGTCATCCTGATCGTCCAGCCGGAGTCCGCGGGCGCGCCAGGGTTCCAGATGTCGTTCGCCGCCACCGCCGCCCTGGTGGCCCTGGCCGAGGCCTGGCCGCGCCCGGTGCGGGAGATTTCCGCCCCCTGGTGGATCCGGGCCATCCAGGGCGCGCTCAGCTGGCTGGCGGTCAGCGTCGGCGCCAGTTTCGTGGCCGGCATGGCGACCGGGCCGTTCGCCATGCAGCACTTCAACCGCGTCGCCGTCTGGGGACTGCCGGCCAACCTGCTGGTCGCGCCGCTGTCGTCGTTCGTGATCATGCCGTTCCTGGCCCTGGGCGCGGCGCTGGAGCCCTTCGGCCTGGGCCGGCCGTTCCTGGCGATCGCCGGCTGGGGCATCGCCGCGATGATGGGGATCGCCAACGGCTTCGCCAGCGCCGGCGGCGCCCAGAAGGTGGTGGCCAGCGGCCCGCCGTTCACCCTGGCCCTGGCCTTCGTCGGCCTGATGCTGCTGTGCCTGTGGCGCGGCCGCCTGCGCTGGCTGGGCGCGCCCCTGGCCCTGGCCGTGGCCCTGTGGCCGCGCGCGGCGCCGCCCGACGCCTGGATCGCGCCGGACGGGACCACGGCGGCCGTGCGCCAGGGCCGCGAGGCGGTGCTGCTGCGCCCCGACGCCCGCCGGTTCGGGGCCGAGCTGTGGAGCCGTCGCCGCGGCCTGACCCTGCCGGACAGCGCCGCGCCCAGCCCGCTCTACGCCTGCGACCGGCGCGCCTGCGCCCCCGCCGCCGGAGCGCCCGTGGCCCTGGCCCTGTCGTGGAGCAAGGCCGCGCCCGACGCCGACGGCCTGGCGGCGATGTGCGCCGAGGCCGAGATCGTGGTGCTGCGCGGCGTCGCGCCGTCCATCCCCCCGGCCTGCCGCGACCGCATCGTGCTCGACGCCGACGACTTCGCCGCGGGTGGGGCGGCCGAGCTCTATCGGCGCGGCGGCGAATGGTGGATCGTCTGGGCCCAGCCGTTGAGGGGCGTCCGACCGTGGACTGGACCGCCGCCTGAACCCCGGTGGATGCCCGACGGGCCGATGACCCGTTCGCCGAACGCAAAGGCCTTCTGAGCCGAGCGGCGCTTCGGGCGTTTAGGCCGGGACGAGCGATGGAGACGATCATGGAGCGGGAAGGCGGGTGCGCGTGTGGGGCGGTGCGCTATGTCACGACCGGCGGACCGCTGCGGGTTGGGCTGTGCCACTGCCTGACCTGCCGCAAGCGCCATGGCGCGCCGTTCAACGCCTTTGCGGCGTTCCGGGCGGACAAGGTGCGGATCGAGGGTTCACCGGCGATCTGGACCGGCGCCGAGCACGGCCTGATCCACGGCTGCCCGACCTGCGGCTCGCCGTTGTTCTGGACGGCGGCCTCCTGGCCTGAGAATGGCGAGGGGGACGGCGAGATCGAGATCCACCTGGGCGGGCTGGACGAGATCGGCCAGTTCACGCCGCAGTACGAGGTCTGGGTCAAGCGTCGCGAGCCCTGGCTGCCGCCGTTGAACGTGCCGCAATATGTGGAGAACCGGCCGGCGGGGATGGCGACCTAGGGGGCTTTCGTTCCATCGCCCAAACTCCGCTCATCCCGGCGAATGCCGGGACCCAGATGGCATGGTCGAGCGCCAAAACAGAAAGACGCCGAGTCCGTCCAATCAGACTCGGCGCCCTACGATCTGGGTCCCCGCATTCGCCGGGATGAGCGGATGAATCTAGTGATACCGCCGGATCAGCCCCACCAGCTTGCCCTGCACCTCGACCTGGTCGGGACCGAAGATGCGGGTTTCGTACTTGGGGTTGGCGGCCTCCAGGGCGATCGAGCCGCCCTTCTTGCGCAGGCGCTTGAGGGTGGCTTCCTCGCCGACCAGGGCCACGACGATCTCGCCGCTGTTGGCCGTGTCGCCCTTGCGGATGATCACATAGTCGCCGTCCAGGATGCCGGCCTCGATCATCGAGTCGCCTTGGACCTCGAGCACATAGTGCTCGCCGGCCCCCAGCATGGTCTCGGGCACCGGCAGGCGCTCACGCTCGTGCTGGATGGCGTCGATGGGCGTGCCGGCGGCGATGCGGCCCAGAATCGGCAGCTCGCGGGTGTTGTCGGCGGCGATCGGCGCCGGCGCGGCCGGAGCCTGGCCGCCGCCTTCCAGCACCTGGGGCTTGAAAGCGCCGCGGCCCTTCGGCGGCGCGGCCGCGGTGGCCTGCTGCGGCAGCTTGACCACCTCCAGCGCCCGGGCCCGGTGCGCCAGGCGGCGGATGAAGCCGCGCTCTTCCAGCGCCGTGATCAGTCGGTGGATGCCCGACTTGGACGCCAGGTCCAGCGCCTCCTTCATCTCGTCGAAGGAGGGGGAGACGCCGGTCTCCTTGATCCGTTCGTGGATGAACATCAGCAGCTCGTGCTGCTTGCGCGTGAGCATGTCCGGCCTCGCCAGTCGTCGCGGAACAAACCGCAAACCTCTGTGAATGTTCTCTAGGTGTTCTTCGTTGATGTCAAGTTAACGGTGTTCGGCGGAGAGGCGGTCGAATTCGCCTGTAAATTCAAGCCTCGGGCGTCCCGGATCGAACATCCAGGCGGGCTGGAGCGCAGCGCATTACCGAGAATCGGTCCCGCACGCCGCGCGATTGACCCACGCGGCCAAGGCGGCTGTAGTCGCGCCGGGATATCGGGGGAGACCGTCATGCACGAGGTTTGGCTGCTGAACGCCGGATAGCCGCGGGCCTTGTGGAGGACGCAGCCTTGACCCCGCGGTTCGGCGACGAACCCGCCGTATCGCAAGCGCAAGGCGGCGCGGATCCCATTCGTGTGGTGATGCGCCGAGACGAAACATCGAGCGTCACGGGCGCAGGAGGGTTGTATGGCGGCGGGTCAAACGATCAGGCTCAGGCTGACGATCCAGGACCCGGTCCCGGGGGTCGCCTACAGCTTGCAGAACAAGAAAAGCGAAGCGGTCGGGCAGGTCGTCGCCGCTGGCGGACCGCTGTCGTTCGATGTCCCCGTGCGGATCACGCCGGGGCCGAAATTCCTGGGAGAGTTCGTCCGCAGCGAAGGGCCGGTCCGGCGCTTCGTCTACATCGCCATCGGAGGCCAGGCCGGCCTGGCGGCGTCCCCCTGGAGCCGCCGCGCCAAGATCGACATCCACGCCCTGCCGACCGACCTGCTGGAGCAGGCGCTTGCCGGCAAGATCCTGGAGGCCCGCCTGCCGGGCAGGGACAAGGACGGCGGTCCGGCCTGCGCGGCGGTGCGCCCGCTCGGCGCCTGGCGGGTCGTGGAATGATCCAGCCCTAGCCCAGCAACGCCTTGGTCGCCGCCGCCACGTTCACCTGCCGCATCAGGCTTTCGCCGACCAGCATGGCCTTGGCGCCGGCTGCTTCCATGCGCACCACGTCGTCGTGGACGAACAGGCCGCTCTCGGTGACCAGCAGGGCGTCGGCGGGCGCCTGGGCGGCGAGACGTTCGGTGACGGCGAGGTCGACCACGAAGCTCTTGAGGTCGCGGTTGTTGATCCCCACCAGGGTGGAGCCGAGCTTGCCGGCCCGCTCCATCTCGGCCTCGTCATGCACCTCGACCAGGGCGTCCATGCCCAGGCGAGCGGCTTCGCTCATCAGGTCGGCGGCCAGGGCGTCGTCGATCATCGCCAGGATCACCAGGATGGCGTCGGCGCCGAGGGCGCGGCTCTCGGCCACCTGCCAGGGATCGACGAGGAAGTCCTTGCGGATGCAGGGCAGGGCGACGGCGGCGCGGGCGTCGATCAGGTAGCCGTCGGCGCCCTGGAAGCTGGGGCCGTCGGTCAGGATCGACAGACAGGCCGCGCCGCCCTCGGCGTAGGCGCGGGCCAGGGCCGGCGGGTCGAAGTCGGCGCGGATCAGGCCCTTGGACGGCGAGGCCTTCTTGATCTCGGCGATCAGCGACAGCTTGCCCGGCGCATGGCCGGCCTCCAGCGCGGCCTTGAAGCCGCGCGGGCTGCTGGCGGCCTTGGCGGCGGCGTCGACCTGGGCGAACGCACGCCGCCGTTTACGATCGGCCACGTCCTCGCGCTTGTAGGCGGCGATCTTGGCGAGAATGTCGGTCATGCGGCGATTTCTGAATTGGTGGCGGCGACCAGGCCGGCCAGGGCCGCCTTGGCCCGGCCGTCGTCGAGCACCGCGCCGGCCAGCTCGACACCCTCGCGCAGGGTCTCGACCCTGTCGGCCACCAGGAAGGCGGCGGCGGCGTTGAGCATGACGATGTCGCGATAGGCGCCCTTTTGGCCGTCCAGCAGGGCGGTCAGGGCGGCGGCGTTGAAGGCGGGGTCGCCGCCGGTGATGTCGGCCAGCGCCGCGCGCGGCAGGCCCACGGCCTCGGGGGTGATCGTGAACAGCCGCAGGGACCCGTCGCGCCATTCGGCGACCTCGGTCTCGCCGGTGGTGGTCAGTTCGTCCATGCCGGCCCCGTGCACCGACCAGGCGCGCTCCGCTCCCAAGGCCCCAAGAGCCTTGGCCACGGGTTCGACGAAGCGATGGGCCGAGACGCCGACGACCTGGCGCTTGGCCCCCGCGGGATTGGTCAGCGGGCCCAGCAGGTTGAAGATGGTGCGGAAACCCAGCTGCTGGCGGATCGGCGAGACGTGCTTCATCGCCCCGTGGTGCGACTGGGCGAACAGGAAGCAGATGCCGGCGGTGTCCAGCGCCTGGCGCTGCTGGACGAGGGAGGCGTCGATATTGACCCCCAGGGCGGCCAGGACGTCGGCGGTGCCCGACTTGCTGGTGATCGCCCGGTTGCCGTGCTTGGCCACCTTCAGCCCGCCGCCGGCCGCCACGAAGCCCACGGCGGTCGAGATGTTCAGGGTGTGCAGGCCGTCGCCGCCGGTGCCGCAGACGTCGACCACGTCATAGGGGTGGTCCAGGTGGATGGCCGCGCGGCGCATGGCGCGGGCGCAGGCGGTGATCTCGCCCACCGTCTCGCCGCGCAGGCGCATGGCGGTGACCGCCGCGGCCACCTGGGCGGGGGTCGGCTCGCCGCGCAGGCAGGCGGCGAAGAAGGTCTCGGCGTCGTCCTCGTCCAGGGTCTGGCCGTCGGCCAGCTTGGCCAGCAGGGGCTTGAAGGCGTCCGACATCGCCTAGACCCAGATCGCCGCGTCGCGCTGGACCTTGGCCAGGTCCAGGAAGTTGGCCAGCAGCTGGTGGCCGCCCTCGGTGGCGATCGACTCCGGGTGGAACTGCACGCCGTAGACCGGCCGGGTCTTGTGCTGGACGCCCATGATCTCGCCGTCCTCGGTCCAGGCGGTGATCTCCAGGTCGTCGGGCAGGGTGGCCTTGTCGACCGCCAGGCTGTGATAGCGGGTGGCGATGAACGGGTTGGGCAGGCCCTTGAACACGCCCTGGTCGTTGTGGAAGATCTTGCTGGTCTTGCCGTGCATCACTTCCTTGGCGCGGATCACGTCGCCGCCATAGGCCTGGCCGATGGCCTGGTGGCCCAGGCACACGCCGAGAATCGCCAGGTCCTCCGGCGCGCCGCGCAGCAGCGGCAGACAGATGCCGGCCTGGTCGGGGGCCTTGGGGCCCGGCGACAGCAGCACGGCGTTGGGCCGCAGGCCCAGGGCCTCCTGCACCGACAGGTCGTCGTTGCGATGCACGACGGTGTCGGCCCCCAGCTCGTTCAGATAGTGGACGAGGTTGTAGGTGAAGCTGTCGTAGTTATCGATGACCAGGATCATGACGCCGCCTTTCGCCGCTTGCTTCTAGGGGCAACCACGCCGCAGGCCAAGTCATCCGATGTTGCGTCGCCGGCTTTGAACTGGATCGCGGCGTGATGATCCGGCCCGAGCCGGAGCCGGCGGGCTTCTGGGAGGCCAAGGTCTGCGGGCCCAACACCACCTTCCATCCCGGCCATGTGGTGGAGTTTCGCGGCGAGCGCCCCCAGACCGCCTTGCCGCACAACACCGAGGACATCGTGGTCGGCGGCCGGCCGCGCAGGATTGCCGTGCTGAGCGCCGACGGCTTCCGACAGGCGCTGGCGCGGGCGGCGGCCTTTTCGCCCCAGGCGGTGTTCGGCGGCCATCTGCGGTTCGACCGCGACAAGGCCTATGTGCCCGCGGGCGCGCCGTGCGGGTCGCTGGCCTGCCAGACCATCGATGCGGCCAGCTTCAAGCTTTTCGACCAGCCCTACAGGGACGAGCACAAGCTTCGCGCCGAACTGGAGGTCGCTGGCCATGTCCTGCACCTCGGCGTGGCGGCCAAGGCGCTGAAGCAGGCCTTCGAGAAGGAGGGGCTGGCCGCCGCCCAGGCCCTGGCGCCCAAGGCGGGGCGGGCCCAGGTGCGGCTGGGGCTGGCGCGTCCCTTCAAGGAGCATCTCGATCAGTGCTATCTTCAGGTCAATGGACTCCACGCCCTCTGACCCCCGCGTCCTGACGATCGGCCACTCGACCCACAGCTGGGAGCGGTTCGAGCGCCTGCTGCTGGGCGCCGGCGTCACGGCGGTGGCCGACGTGCGCACCAGCCCCTGGTCGCGCCATACGCCGCAGTTCAACCGCGACGCCCTGGCCGAAAGGCTCAAGGGCGCGGGCCTGGCCTATGTCTATCTCGGGGACGCCCTGGGCGGCCGGCCGACCGGGGCGCACCTGTTCGACGACGGGGTGGCCGACTACGAGGCCATGGCCGCCGAACCGGCGTTCAAGGCGGGGCTGGAGCGGGTGCGCAAAGGGGCCGAGCGCCACGTCGTGGCCCTGATGTGCGCCGAGCAGGAGCCCCTGGACTGCCATCGCTGCCTGCTGGTGTCGCGCCAATTGAAGGCGATGGGCCTGGCGGTCTCGCACGTGCTGCCGGACGGCCAGGTCGAGCCGCACGCGGCGACGGAACGCCGGCTGCTGGTCTGCGAAGGGCTGGAGCACGACGACTTCCTGGAAGGTCCCGAAGAGCGCCTGGCGCGAGCCTATCGCCAGCGCGCCCGCAAGGCCGCCTATGCGGAGGATCAGCCGGAAACGGCGGTGCTCGGCGCCGCCGGATGACCGACGTCTGCACGATCGGCTTCACCCGGACCACGGCCAGGGGCTTCTTCGAGCGCCTGAAGGCGGCCCAGGTGCGGGCGGTGATCGACGTGCGCCTGCACAATACCTCGCAGCTGGCCGGTTTCGCCAAGGCCGACGACCTGGCCTTCTTCCTCGGCGAGATCGGCGGCATGGCCTATCGCCGCGAGCCGCTGCTGGCGCCGTCGGACGACATCCTCAAGGCGTTCAAGCGCGACAAGGGCGACTGGCGCCTCTACGAGACCCGCTTTCTGAGCTTGATGGCCGAGCGCAAGATAGAGACGCGGCTCAAGCCGGACCTGTTCGAGGGCGCCTGCCTGCTCTGCTCGGAGGCCGCGCCGCATCACTGCCACCGGCGACTGGTCTGCGAGTACCTGAACTGCAAGTGGGACGGCCGGTTGCGGGTGCGACATCTGTGATCTCGCCTCGAGGCGAGTCGCCGGGCATGCTCACGGGCATGGACCTTGCTGATTCCACGCTCGACACCGCCGCCCTGGCCTATGCTCGGGCCCTGCTGCGCAAGCCGGCGCGCCGGCAGAAGATGGGGCCGGTCCTGGCCGCGGCGGCCTTCGCGGCGCTCAGCGCGGTGACCTTCGCCGCGGTGATGGTCATGGCCCCGCCGGCGGTCGTCCAGCACCTGCCGTCCGACCGCCTGGGCGACTAGGTCAAGGACTGGCTAGGCGAACCGCCAGGCCTCTTCGGCCGCGCGCTTCAGGGCCCGCGACTTGTGCAGGGTCTCGTCGTACTCGGCGTCGGGGTCGCTGTCGGCCACCACGCCGCCGCCGGCTTGGACGTACATCATGCCGTCCTTGACCAGAGCCGTGCGCAGCACGATGCAGGTGTCGACCGAGCCGTCGGCGCCGATATAGCCCACGGCGCCGGCGTAGCCGATGCCGCGCTTCTCGACCTCAAGCTCGTCGATGATCTCCATGGCCCGCACCTTGGGCGCGCCCGACAGCGTGCCGGCGGGCAGGGCGGCCATCAGCACGTCGACCGGATCCACGCCCTCGGGCGCATCGCCCTCGACGTTGGAGACGATGTGCATGACGTGGCTGTAGCGCTCGATCTTGAAGCTGTCGGTGACGCGGACGTTGGCGTGCTTGCCCTTGGCCGCCGGGTCGTTGCTGCCGGCGTGCTTGAGCATGGCCACCCGGCCCACGTCGTTGCGGCCCAGGTCCAGCAGCATCAGATGCTCGGACCGCTCCTTGGGATCGGCCAGCAGCTCCTTCTCCAGCGCCAGGTCCTGCTCGGGCGTGGCGCCGCGCGGACGGGTGCCGGCGATCGGCCGAATGGTGATCTTGCCGTCGCGCAGCCGCACCAGGATCTCGGGGCTGGAGCCGACCAGGTTGAAGCCGTCCAGGTCCAGGAAATACAGGAACGGCGACGGGTTGGTCCGCCGCAGCGAGCGGTAGAGGGCGAACGGCTCCAGCGGGAACGGCGCGCGGAAGCGGTGGCTGGGCACCACCTGGAAGATGTCGCCGGCCCGGATGTACTCCTTGGCCTTCTCGACCACGACCGCGTAGTCCCGCCGGCTGACCGGCGTGGTGAACTCGGCCTGGCCGTGGCTCTGGCGCGGGGCCGGCTGGCTCAAGGGGCCGCGCAGGTCGGCCATCACGCTCTCGATGCGGCCCTGCGCGGCGGCGTAGGCGTCGGCGGCCGACACCCCGGCCTGGGGCCGGGCGGTGGTGACCAGGATGATCTCCTGGGCGATGGCGTCGAACACCGCCACGATGGACGGCCGGGTCATGATGCCGTCGGGCAGGCCCAGCGTGTCTTCGTTGACGTCCGGCAGGCGCTCGGCCAGGCGGACCATGTCGTAGCCCAGGGCCCCGAACACGCCGGCCGACGGCGGCGGCAGGCCGGCCGGCAGCTCGATCCGCGACTGGGCGATCAGGTCGCGCAGGCTGTCCAGCGCGCCGCCCGCCTGGGACGTGAAGCGGCCGGCGGCGATGTCGTCGCCCTGGGCGATCTCGGCCTGGTCGCCGCGGCAGCGCCAGACCAGGTCCGGCTTCATGGCCACGATCGAATAGCGGCCGCGCCAGGCGCCGCCCTCGACGCTCTCGAATAGAAAGGCGTAGGGCCGGCCATGGCCGATCTTCAGATAGGCCGAGACCGGGGTCTCCAGGTCGTCGATCAGCCGGGTCCAGACCACCTGCGGGCGGCCGGACTGGTAGGCGGCGGCGAAGGCGTCGAAGCTGGGCTCAAGGCTCATTGAGCCAGGCCCTTGGGAGCCTTTTCCTTGGCCTTGGCCGGCGCCTTGCCGTCCTCGGCGGGGAGGGCGCTGGTGTCGACGCCGATCGCCTGGCGGGCCAGGGTCAGGTTGACCTTGGTCTTCAGCTGAGTCTTGGCGGCGTCCTGGGCGGCCATGCCGACGTCGCGCAGCAGGCCCTGCGAGGTCTGCGGGCGGGCGACCTCGGTGATCTGGGCCATCTGCTCGGGCGAACCGGGATGGACCTTCTCGACCAGGGCGACCAGATAGCCGCCCTGCGGGCCGCGGCTGACGAACGCCACGCCCGGCTTGGCCCCGAAGGCGCCCATCAGCAAGTCGCGGCCCAGGCCCTGGAACTGGCGGGCGTTCTGGCGGGTGATGTTGGGCACGCGCTGCACCTGGGCCTGGGCCGAGGCGGCGACCGCTTCCAGCGACTCGCCCTTCTTGACCCGCGCCACCAGCTCGTCGGCCTTGGCCTTCATGCGCTGCAGCAGCTGGTCCAGCTGCCATTGCTGGGCCAGGGGCGCGCGGATCTCGGCCAGGGGCGGCATGGCCGAGGGAATGACCTTCTCGACGCGGACGGCGAAATATTCGCCCTTGCCGGCCTCGATCAGCTCGCTCTCGCCACCCGAGGGGAGCTCGAAGGCGGTCTTCAGGGCGTCGGGGGTCAGGCCGGCGGCCGGCTGCCCGGTCTGGTCGGCGCCGTTGGCGGCGACCGGCGCGGTGGTCATCACAAAGGCCCCGGCCTTGGTCGCCGCGTCGATCAGGTTGGCGCCGCCGTCGTGGGCGTCCTGGTAGGCCTGGGTCTGCTCATAGGCCTTGGCCTGGGCGGCCTGGGCCTTCAGTTCGGCCTCGATGGCCGGACGCTGGGACTCCAGGCTGGGCGTGGTCGCCGGGCTGATCTTGGTCAGCTTGACCACCGAGACGCCCAGGTCGCCGTTGATCGGGCCGCTGACCTGGCCGGCGGCCAGGGCGAACACCGCGTCGGCCACCTTGCGGTCGGGCAGGGCGGATTTCGGCTTGGAGTCGATCATCACCGGCTGCTTGCCGTAGGCGCTGGCGACGATGGCCGGCTGGTCGCCCTTGGCCAGGCGCTGGGCGATCACCGCGGCGGCCTTGGCGTCTGGGGCGACGATCTGGACGAACGAACGGGTCTCGGCCGTGCCCAGGGTGTCCTTGCGGAAGTTGTAGGTCTTGACGATGTCGGCCTCGGGCACGGTCACCGACGGCTCCAGGGCCTTGGCGCTGAAGCGGACCACCGACAGCACCCGGGTCTCCGGACGGGTCAGCTGGGCGGCGTGCTCCTTCATGAAGGCCTGGAGCTGGGCGTCGGTCGGGGCGGCGGGTTTCTCGACGGTCGCGGGATTGATGGCGAAGGCGGCCAGGTCGCGGCCTTCCAGGCCGTAGGCGGCCTGCAGCGCCGAATAGATGCGCGGGGCGCGCAGGCTGGAGGCCACGGCGCTGAACAGGTGGGCCTGGGCGATGTCGTCGCGCAGCGAGGCCTCGTAGCGCGCCGGGGTCAGGTCGTTCTGGGCCAGCAGCCGCTGGTACAGCGCCGTGTCGAACTTGCCGGTGATCGGGTCGAACGGACGCTGGCCCGGGGGCAGGCTGGCCATCTGCTCGCGCAGGGTGTCGCCCACCACCTTGTCGGACGGACGCACGCCCATCTTGCGGATCAGCTCGGCCAGGGATTCCTGCAGCGCCAGCTGGGTCAGCATCTTGCGGTCGACGCCCTGTTCGACGGCGATGTCCGGGGTGACGGTCTGGCCCTGGGCCTGCTGCTGCTTGCGGTAGGCCTCGAAGTGCGCCTTGAAGTCCTCCGGCGACATGTTCCGCGACCCGGCCGCGATCACCCACTTGCCGGGGGGATGGCGGAAGACGTCGCTGATGCCGAACACCGCGAAGCTGACGATGAGCAGACCAAACAGGACCACCGCGAACGGCGATTTGGCGAAGGAGCGGAAGCCGGCGAGCATGACTGGGAGAAACCTTCCTCGAAAATCGCGCGGTTTCCCCGCAGGGCGGCGGAACGAACGCGAGTTGCGGGTATAGTAGAGCCCCGGGGCGCTGGGCAAGCGGCGGCAGGGCGCAAGCGGCCTTGACTTCCGCCCCGCCAAGGGCCCCAAACCGGGCGCATGACCCTTTCTCTGACCACGCCCCGGCCGCTGATCGCCGGAAACTGGAAGATGTTTGGCCTGGAAGCCTCGCTCGACGAGGCTCGCGCGGTCGCCGCGGCGGTGTCCGCCAGGCCGCCCGCCGCCCGCGTGGCGATCTGCCCGCCCGCGACCCTGCTGCACCGGATGGCCCAGGCCATGGCCGGCGAGGGGGTGATCGTCGGCGGCCAGGACTGTCATCCCGCCGAAGCGGGGGCCCACACCGGCGACGTCTCGGCCGCCATGCTGGCCGACGCCGGCGCCCGGCTGGTGATTCTGGGCCATTCCGAGCGCCGCGCCGCCTATCAGGAAAGCGACGCCCTGGTCGCGGCCAAGGTCGAGGCCGCCCTGGCCGCCGGCCTGGAGCCGATCGTCTGCTTCGGCGAAACCTGCGACCAGCGCGACGCCGGCCAGGCCGAGGCGGTGGTCACCGGCATGGCCCGCGGCTCGCTGCCCGCCTCGCTGGCGGGCCAGGCCTTCGCCGTGGCCTACGAGCCGGTCTGGGCCATCGGCACGGGCCGCACCCCGACTCCGGCTGACATCGAGCACGTCCACCAGGCGCTGCGCGGCGTGCTGGTCGAGCGGTTCGGCGACCATGGGGCCAGCGTGCCGATTCTCTATGGCGGCTCGGTGAAGCCCGACAACGCCCGCCAGATCCTGGCCACCCCCGAGGTCGGCGGCGCCCTGGTCGGCGGCGCCTCGCTGAAGGCGGCGGACTTCCTGGCGATCATCGCAGCGGCTTAGGATCGTCGGGGACACGCCCTTGCGGCGTGTCCCCAGGTCTCGCACGGGGGCAGGCGGTCGGGGACACGCCGCAAGGGCATGTCCCCGGCAGGGTGCTTATCCTCGGGGCATCGGAGGCGAACCCCAGCGATTTCAACGCCCTGAATTTTCTCGACCTAACTTATCCTCACCCCTCCAGACCGCCCTTATCCTGACTTCACCTCGTTGCATGGAAAGGGCGCATGGCCAGCGACCGATGCGGCGGCGGGGGGCGATCGAGCGGGAAGCTCCGTCGGCGGTCCTTTTGGACCAAACCTCGCGTCTCTGGAGCCGGT